>NZ_JBEYHT010000085.1:0-27007 GCF_040635425.1 Streptomyces laurentii
GCGCCGATGAGCAAGGAAGAGTTCGTCGCGATCGTCGCCGCCGGCCAGCCCGCCGCGCCCGGCTACTTCGCGTACGACGCCGACCTCAACCGCCGTCAGCGCGAACTCTTCGACAGTGCCGCCGGTCCGCGCCCGCTGCGCGTGGCGGACTTCTCCCGGCTGCGCGACAGCGGCGCGGTCGTGGTCGACGCCCGCGACCCGCAGGACTTCGCGTCTGGTCACCTGCGCGGCGCGGTCAACGTGCCCGCCGACGGCCGGTTCGCCGAGCAGGCGGGCAGCGTCCTCGACCCGAAGGACGAACTGCTGGTCGTCGCCCCGCAGAACCGCGAGGAGGAGATCGTCACCCGCCTCGCCCGGATCGGCTTCGACCGTGTGGCCGGCTACCTGCGCAGCCCCGGGGACGCGCTCGTCGAGATGGCCGACGAGGTCGCCCCGGCCAGCCGCCTCACCGTCGCCCAGCTCCGCGACGCCCTGGCCGGTGACAACCCGCCGCTGGTCGTCGACGTCCGCGGCGAGGGCGAGCGCGAGACCGCCGGCTTCATCGAGGGCGCCGAGCACATCGCCCTCGCCGAGCTGCGCAACCGGATGGGCGAGCTGCCCACCGACCGCCCGCTGGTCGTGCACTGCGCGGGCGGCCACCGCTCCGCCATCGGCGGCAGCCTGCTCCGCCACCACGGCTTCACCGACGTCTCCGACCTCCTCGGCGGCTACGGCGCGTGGGCCCAGGCCGACGAGCAGTCCGCCGCCTGACACCCGCCCCTCCCGGCTGTCCTCCGAGGACAGCCCACCGACCCCGGACCCGGCCGTGCCCCCGCACGGCCGGGTCCGGCCTGTTCCGGCCCTCCGCCGAAGCCGGACCGTCGGCCCCGATGACACGTCTCCGCACGCCCCCCCCGCTCTCCTCTCCGCGCGCGCCCGCTCCCCTCTCCCCGCGCCCCCGTCCGGCTTCGCTCGGACGGCCCCGGCGAGGCCCCGCGAGTAGACTCCCGTAGGGGAACGAGCGCCGCTTTCGAAGGCCGACGTGGAGGTCGACGTGGCCGATTCCGCGGGAGCGTCCGTCCCGCGGGCGACGTCCGGTTTCGCCGGGCTCGCCGCCGAGAACCGGCGGTTGCGGGCCGAGACCGCCCGCCGCCGGCTGATGGACCTCGCCACCGGGGTGCTCGCCGCCCAGCTGGGCCTGTCCACGATCGAGGCGTACGACCACCTCACCGCCCTCGCCGACGCGACCGGCCTTTCGGCCGAGGATCTGGCCGCGGACGTCGTCAACGGCGTCGCCGCCCCCGGTGACCCGCGGGTCACCCCGCCCGAGCCGCTGCCGCCCGGCCTGGCCCGCCGGCTGCGCCGTACCGCCGTTGCCGCCGAGGCGGCCGAGGACGTCGGCGACGGCGTGCACACCCTTCTGGAAGGCGGCCTGGCGCCGCTCGGCGCCGACAGTCTGTGGCTGTGGCGCACGGTCGACGGCTGCCTCCGGCTCGCCGGCCACGCGGGCGTCGGCGCGGCGGAGGCGACGGCCTGGCAGTGGATCCCGCCGGCGGCCCCGGGCCCGTTCCGCGGTGCCCTCGCCGAGAACACCCCCGTCTGGATGGAGGGCGCCCTCGGCGCAGCCGCCCAAGGGGAAGGGCGCGGCCCGGCCGTCGAAGCCGACGACCCCACCCCGCTGCCCGGGGCCCGCCCCGGAGCCGGGCGGGCCGTGCTGCCGCTGCGCCGCCGCGGGGCCACCGTCGGAGTGGCCCTGGTGGGCTGGCCAGGGCCGGTCGCGTTCGGGACCGCCCTGCGGCGCGCGGTCGGCGGCCTGATGGACGTGGCCGCGGCGGTGCTCGACCGGCCGGACGACGAGGAGCCCGGGGCGCCCGTGCTCGTCGACGTCCTGGACGCGCTCGCGCACCCGGGGGCGCTGCTGCGGACCGACACCGTGACCGGCGAACCCGTACTCGAACACGCCAACGAGGCCGCGCAGACCGCCCTCGGCGGCATCCCGCCCGCCGAGGACCGCTCGCTGGAACGGGTCTTCCCGCACACGCACGGCGAACTGGCCCGGCTGGTGCTGCGCGCCCGGCACACCCGGCATCCACAGCACGCCCCGCATCTGCCGCCCGGCCGGGCCGCGCCGCCGCCGGGCCCGCTGCTCGACGTACGCGTCCTGCGCGCGGGCGCCGAACGCGCCGTCGTGCTGTGGCACGCGGCGAGCGACCCGGGCATCGCCACCGGCCGCGCGGTGTCCCGGCTGCAGAGCGTCGCCACCTTCCAGGACAGCCTGACCGGCGGCGACACCGTGTGGTCCGAGCAGGCGTACGCGCTCTTCGGCATGTCCCGCGACGAGGCCGCACTGCCGCTGCTCGCGCTGCGCGGCCGGATCCACCGCGAGGACGGCGACGCGCTCACCGACCTGCTGCGCACCCTGACCGACCGCCGCTCCGGCGCCCAGGCCGTCCTGCGGATCGTGCTGCCCGAGGGCTCCGTACGGCATGTACGGGTCGCGGCCGAGCCGCTGCTCGAAGAGGACACGGTCACCGGCTTCGTCGGCGTCTACCAGGACGTCTCCGCCACCCGGCGCACCGAACTCGCCCTCACCGCCACCTTCGACCACCTCACCGCCGTCCGCGACCAGGCCGAACTCCGCCACCAGCTCGCGCTCCAGCTCCAGCAGGCCATCGTCCCCGAGGCGACCGCCCTGCGCGAGCTGCCCGGCGGCCTCACCGTCGCCGCCCGCTACCGGCCCGCCGCCGAGGAGTACCAGGTGGGCGGCGACTGGTACGACGTCCTGCCGCTGCCATCCGGAAAGGTCCTGGTGACCGTCGGCGACATCGCCGGGCACGGCATCGACTCCGTCACCGGCATGGTCGCCCTGCGCAACGCGCAACGGGCCCTCGCCTTCACCGGCCGCCCGCCCGGACAGCTGATGAGCTGGCTCAACGAGGTCACCCTGCGCACTGACGGCTCCACCGCCACCTCCGTGTGCGCGCTGTACGACCCGGAGTCCGGCGAACTCGTCTGGTCCAGCGCCGGCCACCTTCCCCTGCTCCTCGTCCGCGACGGCCGGGCCCGGCTGCTCGACCCGCCGCAGGACATCCTGCTGGGCGCCGTGCCCGCGTACACGTACGAGGAACGGCGCACCGCCCTGCGCGCCGGGGACACCTTGCTGCTCTACACCGACGGCCTGGTCGAGCGCCGCCACGACGGCATCGGGGCCGGGCTCGCCCGGTTGGTCGCGGCGGCGGGCCGGCTCGCGGCCGGCGGGAGTCCGGAACGGCTGGTGGACGGGCTGCTCGGGACGGAGATGGGGGACACCGACGACGACACGAGCGTGGTCGCGGTCCGGGTGCGCCACCCCGGCGAGCCGACCGCCGATGACACGCGCGTGGCGGGAGTGGTCGTCAACTCCCCAGACGCCGACGGATCTTGACCATCAGCTCGTCCTCGTCGACGGGCTTGGCGAGGTAGTCGTCGGCGCCCGACTCCAGCGCCCGCAGCCGGTCGCCGGGCATCGCCTTCGCGGTGACCGCGATCACCGGAAGGCCCGCGCGGGAGGGGAGCCGCCGGATCTCCTCGATGGTCCGGTAGCCGTCCATGCCGGCCATCATCACGTCCATCAGGACCAGGTCGACGTGCGCGTCCCCGGTCAGCAGGTCGAGGGCGCGCCGGCCGCCGCCGGCGGTGAGGACGCGCAGCCCGTGCGACTCCAGGACCTGGGTGAGGGCGAAGACGTTACGGGTGTCGTCGTCGACGACGAGCACGGTGGCGGCGCCGGCGGCGGGCGGGACGGTCCGGCGCCGGCCGCCCTCGGCGGTCGTCGTCTCCGTCGTCTCCGCCCCGGCCCGTGTGCGGGCCGTCTCGGGCTCGGTACCGGCACCGGCCTCGGTCTCGGTCGTGGTCTCCGACGTGCTCGCCTCGTCCGTCCCGCCGGTCTCCGTTTTTCGGTCGGCCTCCGTTCCGCCCTCCGCCGTCCCGCTGTCCGTCGCCCCGCCCTCCACCACCCGTTCGGGCAGGTGGAAGGTGAAGACGCTGCCCTCGCCCGGGGTGCTCTCGACCTCGATGACCCCGCCGAGCAGCGCGGCCAGCTCCCGGCTGATCGACAGGCCGAGACCGGTCCCGCCGTACTCGCGCGCCGTGGTCCCGTCCCCCTGGTGGAAGGCGTCGAAGATGTGCCGCAGCCGGTCGCCCGGGATACCGATGCCGGTGTCCGCCACCCGGAAGGCGAGCACCGGCCGGCCCTCGCCCTCCGCCGCCTCGCGCAGGGCCGCCGGGATCTCGTCCGGCGGCGTGTGCTCGACGGTCAGCGACACCCGGCCCCGTTCGGTGAACTTCAGCGCGTTGGACAGCAGATTGCGCAGCACCTGCCGCAACCGTGCCTCGTCGCTGGTCAGATGGGCCGGTACGTCCGGGGCGACGGTGACGGTGAAGTCGAGCCCCCGCTCGTCGGCGACCGGGCCGAACGCCGCCTCCAGGTACTCCAGGAGCTGGGTCAGCGCGAACGGCTCGCGCCGCACCTCCAGTTTGCCCGCCTCCACCTTCGACAGGTCGAGGATGTCGTTGATGAGCTGGAGCAGATCGGAGCCGGCCGAGTGGATGACCTCCGCGTAGTCGGTCTGCTTCGCCGTCAGGTTCCCCTCCGGGTTCTGGGCGAGCAACCTGGCCAGGATCAGCAGACTGTTGAGCGGGGTGCGCAGCTCGTGGCTCATGTTGGCGAGGAACTCGGACTTGTACATCGACGTCCGCGACAGCTGCTGCGCCCGCGTCTCCAGTTCCTGCCGGGCCTGTTCGATGACCCGGTTCTTCGACTCGATGTCCTTGTTGCGGTCGGCGAGCAGCTCCGCCTGTTCCTGCAACTCGGCGTTGGAGCGTTGCAGTTCCCGCTGCCGGGCCTGCAACTCCTGAGTGCGGGAGCGCAGTTCGTCGGCCAGGCTGCGGGACTGGGCGAGCAGCTCGTCGGTGCGCAGATTGGCCACCAGGGAACTGAGGACGGCCCCCGCGCTCACCACGAACCGGTCCAGGAAGTCGCGTTGGAGCGCGCCGAAGGGCTGGAGCGAGGCCAGCTCGACGGCGCCGAGCACCTGCTCCTCGACCACGATCGGCAGCACGACGAGGGCCGCGGGGCCGCTCGAACCGACGGCGGAGGAGATCGTGGCGTACCCCTCGGGCAGCGGGTCGACGAGCAGCGCGCGCCGGTCCCGGGCCGCCTGCCCGACCAGACCCTCGCCGATCTTGAAGCGGCGCGCGTGCCGGCCGGGGCCCGGGGTGGGCAGCCCGTACGAGGCGGACATCGCCAGGACCGGGCCGTACGCGCTCTCCTCCACGATGAAGAACGCCCCGTACTGCGCCGACACCAGCGGCGGCACCTCCGTCATGATCAGCTCGGCGATCTCGGACACCCCGCGGGTGCCCTGGAGCAGGGCGGTGACCCGGGCGAGATTCGTCTGCAGCCAGTCCTGTTCCTCGTTCGCGCGGGTGGTGGCGCGCAGCGACTCGACCATCGCGTTGATGTTGTCGCGCAGCTCGCCGACCTCGCCGGGCGCGTCCATGGTGATGGAGCGGGTCAGATCGCCCTCGGCGACCGCGCTGGTCACCTCGGCGATCGCCCGGACCTGGCGGGTCAGGTTCCCGGCCAGCTCGTTGACGTTCTCGGTGAGCCGCATCCACGTCCCGGACACGCCCTCGACCTCCGCCTGGCCGCCGAGCTTGCCCTCCGTGCCGACCTCGCGGGCCACCCGGGTGACCTCGGCCGCGAACGACGACAGCTGGTCGACCATCGTGTTGATGGTGGTCTTGAGCTCCAGGATCTCGCCGCGCGCCGACACGTCGATCCGGCTGGTCAGATCGCCCTGGGCCACGGACGTGGTGACCTGGGCGATGTTGCGGACCTGGTTGGTGAGGTTGTCCGCCATCGAGTTGACGTTGTCGGTGAGGTCCTTCCAGGTGCCGGACACCCCGCGGACCCGGGCCTGGCCGCCGAGTTTGCCCTCGGTGCCGACCTCGTGGGCCACCCGGGTGACCTCCTCGGCGAACGACGACAGCCGGTCGACCATCGTGTTGATGGTCTCCTTCAGCTCCAGGATCTCGCCCCGCGCCTCCACCCGGATCTTCTGTGTGAGGTCGCCGCGCGCGACGGCGGTGGCGACCTGCGCGATCGAGCGGACCTGCGAGGTGAGGTTGTCGGCCATGGTGTTCACGCCGGTGGTCAGCTCCTGCCACGCCCCGCGCGCCCGCGGCTCGTGCACCCGCCCGCCCAGCAGACCCTGCCCGCCGACCTCGCCCGCCACCCGGGTGACCTCGGAGGTGAGCAGCGACAGCCGGTCGACCATGTCGTTGTAGACGGCCGCGATCTCGGGCAGGACGCCGTCCGCGCCCTCCGGCAGGCGTACGGACAGATCCCCGTCCCGTACGGCGGTGAGCCCGGCGAGCAGTCGCCTCAGCGCCCGCTCGTCCGGCGCGCCGGAGGAACCGGAGGAGGCAGAGGAACCGGAGGAAGCAGAGAATCCGGAGGAAGCGGAGGAACGGGCCGTGTCGGTCGTGTCGGTCGTGTCGGCCGCGGCGGCGGTGTCACGCGGGTCGGGTGCGGGCCGTGCGGTGCCCTGTCCGTCGCGGGACGATGCTTCGCGCTCTGCCATGAAGGACCTCGTACACCGGGGACGCCGGGGGCCGGGACACCGGGAAGGGACGCGTACGCGGAGGGCCGGTGCCCTCCGTCCACTCTAGGACCGGGCCCACCGCGGGGCCTCCGGGAAGGCGCGGTCGCACGCCGGCCAGGGAACCACCGGTCAGGGACCGTCCACCGGCCCCGTACCGGCCTCCAGCGGCTCCTCGACCACCTCCGCCGACGCCGGCGGCACCTCCACCTCGAACCACACCGTCTTGCCGGCGGGACCCCGGGGCACCGATCCCCACCGGGTCGCCAGCCGCTGGAGCAGGAAGAGCCCGTGCCCCGAGGGGTGGTCGGGCCGGTGCGGGCCGCGCGCGCGGGGCGGGACGGGGCTGGTGTCGCCGACCCGGACCCGCAGCGTCCGCCCGACGCGGTCCAGCCGGATCTCGTACGGGGCCCCGCCGTGCGTGCGGGCGTTGGTCACGACCTCGGACACCAGCAGCAGGGCGTCCGCGGCCGGCGTCCGCGCGGGGTCCCCGTCCGGGCCGAACCAGGCGCGCAGCGCCCACCGGGTGAGATCGCGGCACTCCGCGACCACCCCGGGCCCGTCCGTCAGCGCATGGCGCAGGGAGGACCGGCCCCCGGACCCCGGCAGGCGCCCCGCCGGGTCCGGAGTCCGCGCCCCGCGTTCCGTCCGTATCGCCATACGCTGCGGCTTTCCGCTCCGGGGCGGATCAAACCGTGTCAAAGACCGGCCGGGCGGGAATCCTCTCCTTCGAGACGTTCCTCGGGGTGTTCCTCGGGATGTTCCTTGAGGGACGACCGACCGACGGACCCCGCCGCACGTCCCTTCGGCCGTCGGCGCCGCGGGCCCACCGCCCTCACCTCCGCAGAAGGCACCTCCGGAGAAGGCACCTCCGCAGAAGGAGCGACGCAGGAGCGCACAAGGAGCCACATGGCCACCCCGACGGCCGCCGGCGCGTCCGCCACCACCCGGCGCGCGGCGCTGGCCGGCCTTCCCGAGATCGCCCGTCCGACCAGGGTCTCCACCCGCCAGGCGCAGATCCTGTCCGTCGCGCTGCTCGTCCGGCTGCGGGACCTCGAGCCGGGCACACCCGAGCACGCCTATGTCCGCAACGTCCTCGTGGAGCTCAACCTGAGCCTGGTCCGGTTCGCCGCCCGACGTTTCCGGCACCGGCCCGAGGAGGTGGAGGACATCGTCCAGGTCGGCACCATCGGCCTGATCAAGGCGATCGACCGCTTCGACCCGGGCCGGGGCATCGAGTTCTCGGCGTTCGCGCTGCCGACCGTCGTCGGCGAGATGAAACGCTTCTTCCGGGACACCAGCTGGGCCGTCCGGGTGCCACGCCGGCTCCAGGAACTGCGCATCGACCTCGCCAGGACCGCCGACCTGCTCGAACAGCGGCTCGGCCACCGCCCGACCCGCGCCGAACTCGCCGCGTACCTGCACCTCAGCGAGGAACGCGTCGCCGAGGGCGAGCTGGCGGCCCGCGGCTACACCGCCCGTTCTCTTGAAGGCGCCCTCGACGAGGAGGCGGAGACCCCGCGCACGTATCTGCGGCTGCTGGCCGCGCCGGACTCCGCGTACGAACTGATCGAGGACCTGGCGTCGCTGCGGCCGCTCATCGCGGGCCTCGATGAGCGGGACCGGCGGATCCTGTCGCTCCGGTTCGGCCAGGAACTCACCCAGGCGGAGATCGGCGCGCGGCTCGGACTGTCCCAGATGCACGTCTCCCGGCTGCTCGCCCGCATCCTCGGCGAACTCAGAGCGGGGCTCCTCGCCGACCGGGACGGCCGGGTGGACCGCTGCCGCGCTCCCCGTCGCTCCCCGGCTTCCCCTCGTTCCCCGGCCTCCCTCCGTTCCCAGGCTCGTTCCCGGGCTTCCCGTCGGGGGACGGGTTCCACGCGGGCGGAACCGGCGGACGGCTGATCTCCAGCCACACCACCTTCCCGGGGCCGCCGTCCGCCCGGGCCGCCGAGCCCCAGGCGCCCGCCAGCCGGTCGAGCACCATCAGACCGTGCCCGCCGGGCAGGGCGGGGGAGCGCGGGGCGCGCGGACGCGGGGGTACGGGGCTGGCGTCGGCCACCTCGATCCGCAGCCGGCCGCGGGGGTCCGCCCGGCCCGCGCCGCCGCGGTGACGCAGCACGAGTTCCTCCGGCCCGCCCGCGTGCAGACAGGCGTTGGTCACCACCTCGGAGACCAGGAGCAGCACGTCCTCCGCGCGCTCGCGCCCCTCCGGGGTCGCCGCCGGGAGCCAGCCCCACTCGGCGAGCGCCGCCGCCGTGAAGTCGCGGCACCGGGTCACGGCGCCACCGGCCCCGTCCAGGACGAGCCGGCGGACCTGCTCCCGCGCCGGCTCCGGCGGGGGCGGCACGGGGGCCGGGTCCCCCGTGCCGAAGCGGTCGGCGCCGGACGCGGTCATGACCCCTCCGGCGTGGTCGCGGGGACGTCGGCCGCCGGCGCGTCCGCGAGCGCGGCGGCCGTGTCCGCGTACACACGGAAGACGGACAGCGCGCCCGTGATCTCGAACATCCGGTCCACCGGCGGCCCGAGCCCGGAGAGGTCCAGCCGGCCGCCGTCGGCCAGCATCCGCAGCCGTGCCCGGAGCAGGACGTTCAGGCCGGTCGAGTCGCAGAAGCGCAGCCCGGCGCAGTCCACGACGATCCGCCGGCCGGGGCCGGTGTGCGTGGTCAGGGCCTCCTTGAGCGGGGCCGCGGTGTCATGGTCGAGTTCGCCGGTCACGGCGAGGACGACGGTCTCGTCCCCGGGCCCGGTTCCCTCGGCCGGTGGCGGGGTCAGGGTGCGTACGGCCAGGCGTTCCGTGCGGCCGGGTGCCGCCCTCACGCGGTCCGGCCGGCTCGTGCCGCCGGTGCCGCTCGCGCCGGTCGTGCCGCCGCTGCCGTACGTACCGTTCATGGCGCCCATGCGGTCGCGGCCTCCCTTCCGTACCTCCCCCCTGCCTTCCCCCTGTCTTCCGGCGCCCCGGGCCTCGCCCGGTGCGTCCGGGTCAGCCGAACCCGAGGGCGGCGCGGTCCTTGACGATCGTGAACATGCGCTGGGTCCCGCTCAGCGAGAACAGCTGGCGCAGCTGCCGCGGGACCGGGCCGGCCAGGACGAAGCCGGGGTCGGCCGACCGTGCCGCCACCAGCACGTGCAGGAACGACGAGTCGCCGAAGCACACCTGCGAGATGTCGAGCACGGTGCGCCCGCCGTCCTCGTGCCGGGCCTCGGCGAGCGCCTGCCGCAGACATCTGACGGTGTGCAGGTCGAACTCCCCGGTCGCGGACAGGACGACCGTGCCGGGTACCGGCGACGGCTCGCGGACGACCCACGCCGTGCCGCTCGGCGTCCGGTACGTCCGCGGCCCGGGCGCCGCGGCGGGAGCGCTGTGGCCGCACTCCACGGGATCCATGTCCGCACCTCCGCGACCGACACGTACCGACACGTTCCTTCACGAGGCGGCTGCCCCGTCCGGCGCCGGCCATGCGCGCCCGGCCGGGGGAGGGGTTTCAGGCCAGGGCGTCGAGCGCGGCGAGGATGTCGGACGGTTCCGCGCGTGCGGTGTAGTCGGTGTCGACGAAGGCCCGGCGGATGGTCCCGGCGCGGTCGACGACGTACGTCGCGGGCATCGGGAGGGTGCGCGGATGCCCGCCGTTGACCCGCTGGAGGTCGAAGCCGAGCCGGTCGCAGGCGGCGGCGAGGTCCTCGGGAAGGTCGAAGGCGAGACCGTACCGCCGCGCGGTGCCGGAGCCGACGTCGCTCAGTACGTCGAAGGCGAGGGCGTGCCGCTCGGACAGCGAGAGCGACTCGTCCGGCACCTGCGGAGAGACGGCGACGAGGCGCGCGCCGCGCGCGGCGATGTCCGCATGGCTCTGCCGGAGGGCGCGCAGGGCGAGGTTGCAGTACGGGCACCAGGCGCCCCGGTAGAAGGTGAGCACGGCGGGGCCGTCCGCGAGCAGCTCGTCCAGTCCGACCGTGCCGCCGGCCGCCGACGGCAGCCGGAACGCGGGCGCCCGGTCGCCGGGGCGCCGGTCGGCCGGACGTCCGACGCTCGGGCACCCGGGCAGCCCGCCGGTGAAGACCCACGCAGCGAGAGGGCCCCGACGATGGCCGACACCAAGCACTTCGACCCGGACACGGCCCTGGAGACGGTCGTCCGGCTCTTCTAGCGGCACCTTCGGCGGCAAGCAGGACCTCTACCTCGCCGCCCTCGGCCGGTACCGCGACCGGTTCTCCCGCCCAGCCTTCCGCGCACTCGCCGAGGACCCCCGCGGCCTGCCCGCCGTCGCCGCCTTCTTCGCCGCCCTCGTCGACGCGCGCTGTACGGGCGAGTACGCCGGCTGGGGCTGCCTCGTCGCCAACGCCCACGCCGGCGCCGAACACGCCACCCCCGAGGTCCGCGCCCTCCTCGACCACCACCACCACGACGAGCTGCGCGACGCCCTCCACGCCGCCTTGCGTACCGCCCGCGACCTCGGCCGGCTCGCTCCCGCCGCCGACCCCGGCACCACCGCCGACGTCCTCGCCCTCCTCGCCTACGGCGTCAACCTCCGTTCCCGCGCGGGCGCCGACGCGGCCACCCTCCGGACGACGACCGACGCCGCACTGGCCGCGATCACGGCATGACGTGCGGGGCGACGCTGTCGCGGACCGGCGGGGGAGTCACGGGCGGGCGCTGAGCTCGATCGCGCGGAGCGCGGCCGAGAACGCCGGGCCGTCGCCGACGTCCAGCGCCGTGTCCGTGAGCTTGATGACGTGCTCGTCGCCGTGGTCGAGGGCGAGCGCGACGAGGTCTCCCGCGGTGAGCGAGCCGGGGTCGGTCGCGGGCAGCGGGGATGCCGGGCCGTACATCGCGGTGACGGCCGCCGACGCGGTCCACGCGGCGGTCAGGCTCGGTGCCCACTGGGCGAGGGGGAGGGCCGGGAGGACCCGGAGGACGGCGTTGGGCGCCGTGGCCGCGTGGACCAGCATCGTCTCCTCGCCGTGGCCGTGGGTCGCGTACCGGTGGGTGGCGGCGCGGACGAGTTCGGTCAGGCGCGCGTACGCCGTGTCGGGGTCGGTGACCCCGTCCGCCCACACCGGCAGACCGGCGACCCGGGCCAGCCGGTCCGGGAAGATGCCGCTCTGCTCGGCGAGCAGCGGTACGGCGTCGAGCGCGGCGGCGGCGCTCGGCACGGCTCCGGGCAGCGGGCGGACGCCGGTGACGGGGAGGTGGCGGGCGGCCCAGTAGCCCAGCGCCTGGCCGAGTTCCGCCAGCCGCGGCGCGGTGACGTCCTCGCCGGCGGCCAGCAGGGTGCGGACGGCGTGACCGACCCGGATCACCGGGTGCGTCGCCGCGGCGTACAGCCCCGGAAGCAGTCGCGGCCACCACGCGGCGAGCACGTCGCGCCAGGGCCGGCCGGCGAGTTCGCGGCCGAAGAAGTCGATCCAGTCGGCGGCCCGGCGGATGTCGCCGAGCGCGTCCGCCCAGCCGTCGGCCGTGACCGGTGCGACGCGGGACGGGAACTCCTCCAGCTTCGGGGCGTAGTGATCCAGCCAGCGGTGTACCGCGCCCGCCTGGCCGTGCGCGGCGAGGGCCTCGACGGCCATCGGGGCGTGATTGCTGAGCCGGCCGTGGTGCTCGGGGCCGTGGGCGTGCAGTCGCTGGAGGGCTTCGTCGAGGACGCCGGTCGTGTCGGCGTGATACGTGGTCATGCCGGGGACGGTAGGCGTGGCTCCGCTCCGCGCGGAACGGCCGATGGCCCTAGGACCGCGGGCCCGGGCCCGGAGTCCCCGGTCCGGGGCCCTGGTCCGCCAAGAAGCCCCTCACCCGCGGTGTCCGAAGAACTCGACCTCGGCCACCGCGAGTCGACGGTCGTGCCCGGCCCCGTACCAGGTCTCCGGAACGAGCCGGGCCCGGACCACGTCCGTACCGCGTACGTCGAAGGTCTGCTGACCCGCTTGATCCTTGAGGGTGACGCGCTGGGTCTTCGTCTCGCCGTCCGCCGTGAGCAGTTCCACTCGCAGCCGGGCCGGGCGGGCCTGGGTCAGGAACTCGTCCTGCTTCGCCGAGATCCCGCCGAACACCACCAGCTTCGTGACCCGCACCCCGGGCTTCTCGAAGTCGGCCTCCAGTGTCGCGTCCGGGGTGGCGGGCGCCCAGTAGCGGTTGTTGAAGCCGTCGAAGGCCGCGCCCGCCGGATGGTCCTTCAGCGCGCTGGACGCCCGGAAGGCGGTGGGCGGCAGCGATTCGGGCGTCCCCGTCTCGTCGCGCGCGAGGCCCAGCCAGCCACCCACGCGCGGCAGGGCGAACCAGACGCCGACGGCGAGCAGCAGCAGGATCAGCGGCAGCGCGACCCGGGGGCGGCGCCAGGCGGGGCGCGGGCGGGTGCCCGCGACCGGAGCCGGCCGCCGTTCGCGGTGCAGCAGCCGGCGCCACCACGGAGGCCGGACGGCGGGCGGCGGCCCGGGGTCGAGGAGCAGCGCGCACCGGACGCACAGGGTGCGGTCGGCCGCGTTCTCGGTGCCGCAGTTGGGACACCGTACGGTCGCGGCCGGCGCCTGCCGTACGGGACGGGGCGGCGCCTCCTCCCGGTCCGGCGGCGGCCCCGGCACGGCCGGCCCGGTCTCGGCCCCCGGCCGCCGCGGCCCGACCTCGGGGGGCAGCGGGGGCGAGGGGACGGGGGGTGAGGGAGGTGCGGGAGGCCCGGGTGGCGCGGGTGGGGCAGGTCGGGTGGGGCGTACGGACGCCACGGGAGGTACGGGAGGTACGGAAGGTGTCGGCGGGACGGGGGGTGCCGGGGCGACCGGAGCCACCGGCGGCGCGGGAGCCACATGCGGCGGAGGGGGCGCGGGTGCCGGCGCCGCCACCGGGGGAGCCTCCCGACCGGCGCTTCCGGTCCCTCTCGCGCCCCCGCCTCCTCCCTCGTCCCCGTCGTCTTCCTCGTCCCAGTCCAGGAACGTCCCGCACGACGCGCAGAACGGCGTCCCCGGCTCGTTCCGCCGCCCGCACACCGGGCAGATCATTCCGCCGCCCGGCCGTCCCGGACCGTCCGTACCGCTCATCCCGCGCCCCCCGGCAGCAGTTCCAGCGTGAACCCCACATGCGCCGGGATCTCGCCCCGGATCAGTTCCTCCAGACGGGCCCGGCGCACCCGTCCGGGATCCGGCATCGCGAGCCGCACCGTCACCCACGGCCGGCCGCCGCCCGGCAGCGGCGTGCCCGGGGTGGTCGACCACACCGTCCCGCCGCTCTCCGTGATCCGCGGCTCCACCCCGCCCGTCTCCAGGCGCAGCGCCTCCGTGAGCCCGGCCGTCGTGCCGCGCGCCCGGTGCCGGGCGACCGCGCCCCGTACCTCGGCGCGCCGTCGTTCCACCGGGACCGCGCCGGGTTCGCCGGGCGGCTCCACCGCCACCCAGCCCGCCAGCCACTCCAGGAAGTCCTCGGGCGCGTGCCGCGGGTCGAGGTACGCGGGCAGGTTGTCGACGCTCAGCAGCACCGGCGCCAGCACCTCGTCGAGGGCCTCCAGGAACCGTGCCAGGAAGTCGTGTTCGAGATAGACCGCGGGCAGCAGGTCGATCAGCGGATGCGGGCTCGGCAGCCCGGGGACGTCGGTGCGCACGGCGGTTCAGACCTCCCGGACCCGCAGCTGGTGCTCGTACGAGAAGACGAGCGCGTGCCGGTCGAGGGCGATCCGCCCGTCGGGCACCTCGGTGCGCTGCCCGGTCACCGGGTCGGCCCGGTAGAGCCGTACGTCGTCGACCAGGTCGACGCCCGCGACCCGCTGGAGCACCGCGTACGCCTCGCCCGTCTGCACCGGCCGCCCGAACGGCCAGCCATCCCCCGACGGCCCGCCGGTGAGCGCGTTGAAGTAGCCGTTCAGCGCGGTCAGGGCGTCCTCGTGGACCCGCTCGGCCGAGGCGCCGCGCCCCGCCTGCACCGTCGCCACGAAGGTGACGCCCATGTAGTACGGCGGCTCGACGGCGAGCCGCGCGCCGATCGGGCGGCGGGCGTCGAGATGGCGGGCGATCCGCTCCAGGGTGCCCGGCGGCGGGATCAGTTCGTCGAAGGCGATCCGCCCGTGCGCGTCGCCGCGCCCCGAGGGCACGACGAGCAGCCGCACCCCGGCCTCGCCGTCCTCGGGGACGCAGTGCACGCGGGCCGCGTCCGGCGCGACCTCGCGGGCGAGCAGTTCGTAGTCCTGGGGGACGACGGCGCGTTGGAGGGTACGGAGGGTCAGCGGGCCCCGGATCCGGGCGCTGTCCACGGTCTCGCCGTCGACCCCGCCGACGGCCGGCCGCCGGTTCTCCACCCGGGCCACGAACGGCGCCGTGCCGCGCAGCACCTGCAGGGTCCCGCGGGCCACGTTGCCCTGCGCCCCGCCGCCCGTCCGGTACGAACGGACTCGTACCGAAGCTCCCTTGACCGGGACCGCGCCGAAGTGACGTATCGAGCCGTCCCGTTCGCGGACCGCCGGACCGAACTCGACCCGGCCCGTACCCTCGTCGAGCGTGAAGTGCCGGTCGTCCGGGGCGGAATGGGCGAAGTCGTCGACCCGCGTCCACACGTCGGCCGGGGCACTCCCACCGGCCGATCCTGCTCCGGCGCCCACCGCGCGCGCCGGCTCCGGCGGTGTCACCTCCAGCGCGAACTCGTCCGGCACGACCGGCGGCCGGGAGACCGTGAACGATTGCCCCGGCACCCCCTCGGCCGTGCCCAGAACCTCGTCCGTGATCCGTTCCGCGTGCTCCGCGCCGACGGTCGCGCCGATCGTGAACGCGGTGACGCCTCGTACCACCGGCGGTGCCACATACGTCGGCTGGTCGGCCGCCGCCTCGACGAGCCGGCAGCGCAGCCAGCCGCCGGTGCGCCGGACGACCCGGCCCGGGGTGTGGGTGGCGGGCAGATGCAGGATCAGTTCGCCGGACCGGTTGAAGCCGCCCGTGTCGTCCTTCTCCACCTCGCACGCCGACCAGCGGTCCCCGTCCCACGCCTCCCACACCAGCGGCGGCCGCAGCGGGTCGACGCCCACGCCCTGGACGTCGCAGTCGAGGCGCAGGACGACGACGCCCGCCGGGACGGCCGCCGTGAGACCCACGTACAGCGCGTCGCCGGGGGTGGGGGTGGGGGAGAAGCAGGGCACGTCGCGGCCGAGCGCCAGTTCCTCGGTCCGGTCCACGGCGCTGCGGGCGCCGCCCTTCACCATCCGCGGATCGACCCCGGCCGGTCCCGCGCCCGGCCCGGACTGTCCGCCCTGCCCGGACTGCGCTCCCTGACCGGACCCGGCCGCCGGCCAGGTCGCGAGGGCCGCGTACGCGCAGGGCGGGATCGTCAGCTCGCGCGTGGTGGTGAACACCACGGCCGGCTCGGTCTCGGTACGGACCGTCGCCACCTCCGTCCCGGCCCGCACCACCACCGGCTCCGGCTGCGGCGCCGACAGCCGGAACGTCACGTCCGTACCGGCCGCCGTCGGCGGGTGCAGCCGCACCCCGATGAGGTCGAGGAACGTCAGATAGCTCTTCTCCGGCACCCGGTTCACCCGGTAGACGAGCTGGTCCACCATGGTCGCGAACGCCTCGATGAGCGTGACCCCGGGATCCGACACATTGTGGTCGGTCCACTCCGGGCAGCGCCGCTGGACGTACCGCTTGGCCTCGTCCACCAGGCCCTGGAAGCGCCGGTCGTCCAGATTCGGGCTCGGCAGTGTCATGCCCGGTCCTCCTCCGGGATCACATAGAACGGGAAGACGAGATTGCGCGGATCGTTCGCGCCGCGCACGGTGTAGCCGATGTCGATGTACAGCACGCCGTTGTCGGCCTCGTCGAACCGGACCACGACCTCGGTCACCTCGATCCGCGGCTCCCACCGCTCCAGCGCGAGCCGTACCTCGTAGGCGAGTTGGCCCGCCGTCCCGGCGTCGGCCGGCGCGAACACGTAGTCGTTGACGGCGCAGCCGAACTCGGGCCGCATCGGCCGCTCCCCGGGCGACGTCGCCAGGATCAGCCGGATCGACTCCTCCAGCTCGCGCTCGCCCCGGACGAGGGCGATCGACCCGGTGGCGTCGGTACGCGGCGGGAACGCCCAGCCCGCGCCGATGAACTCCTGTCCCATCCGCTCCTCAGCCTCCGATCAGCACCGACGCGCAGCCCGACACGACCGCCGAACCGCAGCCCGACAGATCCCCGACCCGGGCCGCCGGGCGGCCCACGATCAGCACCGTCGTCGAGCCGGGCGGCGCGAGCGCGGACGGCGGGTGAGCGGCGGGCGACGCGCACTGGTGCGCGGTGCCGACCGTCGCGGCCGGCCGGCCGCCGATCAGGACCGACGGCACGCCCGGCGGGCCGATCACCCCCGGATGCGCGGTCGGGTCGCCGACCCGAGCCGCCGCTGCCGACATCTGTGCCATGTCCGCTCCGTCCCCGTTCCTGTTCGCGTTCCGGTTTCCTGTTTCCGCTCGGATGAACGGTGGTGGCCGTCCGCCGCTCAGTTGATCTTGACCAGGGGCGCGTTGACCGACAGCGTCGTCCCGCCCTTGAGTTCCGTGCGCTGAGTGCCGTCCACCGTGACCGAGGCCCCCTGCACGTCCACCGCGCCCCCGGTCGCCAGCCGGACCGCGCCCTGTCCGCCGTCGACCTTCACGCCCTGACGAGCCGTCAAGGTCACACTGTCACCCCGTAGTTCAAGGGCGCCGCGCTCAGCGTCGACGCTCACCCCGCCCGAGGCCGTGATCGACACCTTCTCCTTCGCGCTGATCTTCACCGCGCCGTCGCTGGCGATGGTGACCGTCGTCCCCGACTGGTCCAGGTCGATCGTCAGCTTCCCGTCGCCGGTCCGCAGCTTCACCCCCTGCGCCCCGCCCGCCGCGTCGAGCAGTTCGAGCTTGTGCCCGCCCTTGGACGCGAACGCGCGCCGGTCCACCGACCCCGAGGTCGGATCCACCTGCCCGCCGCCGGACGGCCGGTCCTGCCCGTTGTACAGCCCGCCCAGGACGTACGGACGGTCGAGCCGTCCCTGCTCGAAGCCGACCACGACCTCGTCGCCGACCTCCGGGATGTACGGCTCGCCGCCCCCGGTGCCGGCCGCCTGCGCCGTCCGAGCCCAGTCGCTCGCGTACTCGTCCGACAGCCACGGGAACGACACCTTCACCCGGCCCGAGCCCTCCGGGTCCTGGGTGTCGGTCACCGTCGCGTTGACCAACCCGCCGCCCCCGCCCCCGCCTTGGGCGCGGCCGGCCGCGCCGCCTCCGGTCAGCCCGTACAGCGAACGCTCCTGCTGCCCCGACACCGTCAGCCAGGTCTCGTACCCGCGCAGCGCGTCGAAGACATGCCGGGACGACGTCACCGTGTACCGGCCCTCGAACGGTGCGCCGACCGCGTTGAGCGCCACCGCCACGCCCGCCCGTACCTCCGGGTTCCCCCGGATCACCGCCTCCAGTTCCGCGAACGCGCCCGCGATCCGCTCGGCCAGCGCCTTCGCCGCCCGGTCGACCCGCTCCTGCGTCCCGTAACCGGCGTCCGTCACCACGTGCCGGGCCTCGCCGAAGGGGGCCGTCACCTCGGCCGCGGTCACCCCGAGCGCGAGCGTCGGCGAACTGCCCGCCGGGGCCCGGCCCACCAGCGCCCGCTTGCCCCGCACGTCCCAGCCGCGCACCTCCACCTCGGAGACCTGCTCGGCCGCCGACACCGACGCCCGGCAGCGCAGCAGGTTCGCGCCCAACTCCAGGACCAGCGGGTCGCGTTCGGCACGCGCTGAGGCGTCCGGCGCACCGCCCGCCTCGGGCGGCTTCGCCACGTGCAGCCGCCCGTCCCGTACGTACGCCTGGGCACCCGCCTCCTCGGCGAGCCCGCGCACGAACTCCCAGTCCGTGATGTTGGGTTGGACGACGTGGTCGAGCACCGGGCCCGCCACGTCCACCGTGCCCGGCTTCAGCCCGGCGCGCTGCGCGACCTGGGCGACGATGTCGGAGACCGTCATGTTCTGGTAGCCCGCCACCCGCGCCCCGCGCAGCAGCCGGCAGGTCTCGTCGAGGCCGCGGACCACCGTGTACGTGCCCGACTCGTCCAGCTCCAGTTCGAGCGCCGTCACCATCCCGGTGAGCAGCGGGCGCGGCTCCGTACCGCCGCCGCCCCGCGCGAGCAGCCGGACTTCGGCGCCGACCGTGATCCCGCCCTGCGTGAGCAGGGTCCGGTCCGGGTCGCGGAACCGCAGCAGGAACAGGTCGGGCAGCGTCCGGCTGTCGTCGACGTACCCCTCGACCAGCGTGTTCAGGAGCCGGGCCGGCAGCGGTCGGCCCGCCACCTCCACGACGAGCGCCGACGCGACGCCGGGCGGCGCCATCAGCGCTCCCTCCGGCCGTCGGCCGACGGCCCGCCGTCGCCCCGCAGCCGGCCCAGTTCGTCGGGCGCGGGCAGCAGCAACTGCCGTCCGGGCGCGAGCCGCAACGGATCGTCGATGCCGTTCGCCTCCGCGATCACCCGCCAGGCCGCCGGATCCCCGTACTCGCGCTGCGCGAGCGACGGCAGCGAATCCCCGGCCGCCACCCGGTGCGTCCGCCGCGCCGTGAGCGCGCCCGAGGTCGGGTTCTGGCCCGGCGTCTCGCCGCTGATCTCCTCCATGGTTACCTGGCAGACCGCCCGGATCGGCACCCCGGAAGTGGTGAACAGCGTGTATTTGGCCTGCACTTGGCTGACATATCCGGGGAAGCCGGTGAGCCCGCCCCAGTGGAACACCACCCACGGCGGCGACGAACGCTGCTGCTGCCGGGTCTCGCTCGTCGGCACACAGCAGGCGAAGAGCTGCTCGACGGCCGTCACCACCCGGTTGTCCTGGGTGTCGCCCGCGTCGAAGAACATCTCCACCGTCAACTTGCTGGGCTGAGGCCCCTGGTACTCCGGCGGTCCGGCGCTCTTCGCGCCCTTGGCGGGGGTGCGTTTCCACGCCGCCGCCTTCGTCAGGCTCAACTCCTTGGGATTGAACTGGAAGTCGATCCGTCCGCACGGCCCGCCCGGGGTGAGCCCGCCGCCCGACGGCGGCGTGCGCAGCTCCAGATACGCGTGCTCCAGCTTCGGCCGCGCGGACGCGCCCTTCTTGGCCGACGCCGCGACCCCGGACGTGCCGGCCGCGCTGAAGGCGACGGGAGCGCTGGAGGGTGGGGTCATGGGCTCAGCCCTCCATCACATAGCCGTGATGGGCGATCTCGATCGTCTCGACCGCCACCTTGGGCGACTCGGGCGTGAACGACGGCCCCGTCCACCGCACCGGCACCACTTCGAGCAGCCCCCACTGGGCGACCGTCCGGCCGTCGCCGGTCCGCGCCTCGATGTGCGCGGTCTTGCGGGTGAACCCGGTCGTCATGCTGGCGAACCAGCGCGCGACCTTCTCGGTGTCGCGGGTGAGCGGCCGCGACAGCTTGACGTTGGAGTACTTCAGCCGGGTCGGCAGCTGCCACACGTGCCCGTTGTTGCCGCCCTCCTCCCGCGTCTCCAGGACGACCTCGCAGCCCAGGCCCTCGCAGGTGTTGAACGACCCGAGTTCGATGTCGTCGACGGTGACGACGAAGCAGACGCTGACGGCGGGCTCGTCGTTCTTGGCGGCTGTGGCCATGGGAGCTCACTCCTCTCGGATACGAGTCAGGGTGCGGAGTCCGGAGTCCGGAGTCCGGGGTGCGGGGTGCTTGGTCCGGGGCTCGCGGTTCAGGTTTCAGGGGCGGGTGTCGAGGAGCCGGCCCGCGCGTTCGCGGTCGAGGCGCAGATCGGCCTTGAGGAGGCGGGCGAGCGGGGGGTAGAGGGCGCGGACGAACTCGTCGGTGACGGCGGGAGTGCCGGGCGCGCCAGGTGTGCCCGCAGCGCCGGGTGCCCCTGTGGCGGGCGCGCCTGGCGGCGCGGACGCCTCGGGTCCAGGCTCCGGCTCGGGGGCCGGTTCCGGGGCGGCGGTGGTCGGTTCGGGTGCGGGATCGGGCGGCGGGGGTTCTTCGGTGACGGTCTCGCGCTGGACGAAGGGGCCCGACGCGGGTGAGACGGCCCGCTGGACCGGTGGCGGGGGCGGCAGGAACACCACGCTCCCGTCGGACATTCGCTGCGCGATCCCGGCGGCCACGGCCACGTCCCCGGCATCACGCGGCGCGCGGGGCGGGGGCGGGGAGTTCAAGGCTGCGGGAGACACGGACCGGGCGACGACTGGCTCGGCGGCGGAGGTGGGTCGCTGCTGCTGTCGCTGCGTGGTCGCGGCGGCCCGGGCGGGTGCCCCGGTCGCGCGCTGCACGGGGGCGGGTGCGGGTGCCGGCTCCCAGCGCACGGGCTGGACGGCAGGCGGGACGGGCACGCCCGGCGCGGCCTGCTCCTCGGCGACGGTACGCAACTGCAGCGGCCGGTCGGCGAGCAGCGGCGCCACGGGCTCGGGGGCGGGCTCGGGCGGGGGAAGGGGCGCCGCATCAGGAAGGGACGCGGGCTCCTCGCGTACGGCCGTGGGTGTCTCCATGTGCGTGCTGTCCGGCGTTGTCGGGGTGGTCGACGCGGTGGCCGCAGCCTTCCGCTGGGCCGTCGGCGGCAGCTCCGGCAGCGGTGCCCCGAGCCCGGGGGCACGACGGGGTGTGGCGGGGGGTGGTGGAGTCGGGGCTGGCGTCGGTGTGCCGGGGGAACGCTGGACGCCGGGCGACGGCGAGGTGGGCTCGGGCGCGTCGAGCGGGGCCCGGTCGCCGACCAACGGCCGTACAGGAGCGTCGGGTTCGGTATGCGACTCCTCGCCGGGCGCGGACACCTGCTCCGGCTCGGTGGGCTGATCGGCTACGGACTCGGCCTCGGGCTCAGGCTCGGGTGCCGCAGGTGGCGTCACGCGCTGCACCGCCGGACGCCCGGCGGCGGTCGCCTCAGGCCGCTTGGGCCGAGGTGCGACTGGCTGTACGACGGTCGGCGCGGCGTCCGTTCCCGCGAGGGCCCGGCTGACGACCGGGCCGGCATCCGGCTCCGGGATCACGTCACCGTCGCGTGCGCGGTCCGGGTGCGCCCCGGTCGCCGTCTCCCGGAGAGAGGGCGCCGGAAGCGCCCGTACCGGAAAATCGACCACCGACCGCTGGACCGGCGCCGTGACACCCCCGGCGACCCCGCTCGGCGCGTCGGCGCTCACGAGGTGACCCAGCGACGACGTCAGGGCGGTCGGCCGCCGGGTGGACAGCCCGCTCTCGAAGCCGGACGGATCGGTGACCAGAGAGGGTGCTTCCAACACCCTCTGGATCGGAGGAAGTTCGGCCACGTCGAAGCGATCCTCGCGAGCCTCCGGCGCCGCCGGGGTCGCCGCGTCCGTCGTGTCGGGGGCGGGCCCGGACCGGGGAGCCGCCGCCTCGGACGTCGTGGCACCGCCCCTTGAGCCGCGCAGCCAGGACAGCAGTCCCATCGTTCCGGTCCCTCCCCCTCATCCTCCGTTGAGACGGGCCACCTGGGCGACGAACCTCAGACGTTCCGCGTGCTCAAGGTCGAGGAGCTGATCCAGTGGCCAGTGGAAGTGGTAGGCGAGGTACGCGACCTCCTCGTACAGCTGGTCGGCCGCGTACGTCACGATTCCCCCAGGCGGCCACCGGCGAGGTCCACCGCGAACTCCTCCTGGCAGGACGGACAGGTGACGGCGGCCCGCGTGTGGCCCTCGGCGTTGACGCGCCGGTAGAAGTCCTGGAGGAAGGCCAGGTCCGACGCGAACAGGTCCTCGATGACCCCCGGATGGATGTCGTCGACCCCGCCGATCCGGGTGACGACGCGGGAGATGAGGACCACCGAGAGGTACGCGGGGTTCTCGCGGACCCGGTCGTCCCGCAGCGGCACCAGCTCGTCGCGGGCGGTGGCGAGCCGCATGACCCCGTCACGGTGGACGGCGCCCCGCTCGTCCACGTACCCGCGCGGCAGCCGGAACGGGAACTCGGTGCGCATCCCCACGCCGGAGTCCGCGCCGTGTCCCGCCCCCGGGCCGGCCCCCGGAACCGAGGGCGATTCGGGGCCGAAGCCCTCCGCCTGGTGCGGCGCGGCCGCCGCCGTGCGCCGCATCAGTCGACTTCCATGCTCTCGTAGGTGATCACCAGCTTCTCCGTGAGGACGGAGGTGTCACCGGCCTTCAGGGTGCCGATCTCCAGGGACTTCGGCCAGGCGTTGATGAGCTTGTAGCGCTTGATGGGCAGGCCCTCGTAGTCGTACACGATGATGGCGCCGTTGCGGCGGGCGCTCGCCATCTGGCCGAACCGCGATTCCTTGACCCACCGCTCGAAGCTGTTGTCCTCGGTGAGACCGCGGCTGACCGTCACCTCGCCCGCCTTGGGCCGGCCGGGCAGCTTCTTGATGGCGTACTTGCCGTCGGCGGTGTTCTGCTTGAGTTCGATGACGTCCTGTTCCATCTTCAGACCGCTGACCTCGGTGATCTGCCTGATGAGTACGCTGTCGAACTCCAGGCCGAAGGAGTGTCCGACGGAACTGTCGAGATCGGGCAGGGGCACGTGCTACTCCTCACTCGTCCACGGCACCGGTGCCGCTGGTCAGCTGTGACAGGCGGAAGACCACGAACTCGGCCGGCCGGACCGGCGCGACACCGATCTCGCAGATCACCTGGCCCGCGTCGACGCTCTCCGCGGGGTTCGTCTCGCGGTCGCACTTCACGTAGAACGCCTCGTCGGGCGTGAGCCCGAACAGCGCCCCCTTGCGCCACTCGTTGACCAGGAAGGCGGCCACGGTGCGGCGGATGCGCGCCCACAGCGCGTCGTCGTTCGGTTCGAACACCACCCACTGGGTGCCCGCGAGAATCGACTCTTCCAGGTAGTTGAAGAGCCGGCGGACGTTGAGGTAGCGCCAGGCCGGGTCCGAGGCGAGCGTCCGCGCGCCCCACACCCGGATGCCGCGGCCCGGGAAGGCGCGGATGCAGTTGACGCCGGCCGGGTTGAGCCGGTCGTGCTCGCCCTTCGTCAGCTGGGTCTGGAGCGCCACCGCACCCCGCACGACCTCGTTGGCCGGGGCCTTGTGCACCCCGCGCTGGTCGTCGTTGCGGGCCCAGATGCCGGCGACGTGGCCGCTGGGCGGGACGAGGGAGACGCGGCTGGTGGACGGGTCGGCGACGCCGATCCAGGGGTAGTAGAGCGCCGCGTACTTCGAGTCGTAACCCGCCCTGTCCGTACGCCAGTCGCCGACCTCCTGCGGACTGAGACCGGGCGGCGGGTCGAGCACGGCTATCCGGTCGCCCATCAGCTCGCAGTGGGTGATGAGAGCCTGCTGGACCGCGATCACCCCGTCGAGGTCGAGCAGCCCGCGCTCGAACGCGCTCATCAGGTCCGGGACGGCGACCGTGGTGATCTCCTCGACCGCCTCCAGGCCGCCGATGCCGGAGCGGCGGTCGGCGTCCCCGACGTACACCTCGGGGCTGAGAGCCGCACCGGTGCCGGTGGGCGCGGGCAGCGGCGGGGCGAGGGTGACGGTCTGCGGCTCGGGGCGGGCGGGCGCGGCGCCGGTGCCGGGCTCGGTGATCTCGATCAGCGCGGAGGCGGCGTTGACGCGGGTGGCGACGTTCTCCTTGCTCCGCTTGGTGGTGACGGAGGGGTACTCCTCGGCCTGCTTGCCGTTGCGCCGGACGATCAGCCGGAAGGCGTCGGACGGCGGGTCGTCGCCCTCGACGTCGGCGACCTCGACGGTGATCGTGCCGGTGACGCCGGGCCGGGCGACGACGGAGTACGCGCCGATGGCGGTGGGCCCGGCCGCGTCCGGCTCACCGGCGCCCGCTTCCGTATCGCCGCGCGGCGCGGTGCCGTCGTCGACGCGGACGACGTAACAGGTCCCGCCTCCGTTGGAGAAGAACCCGTACACCGAGGCGGCGAGGTACGTCCCCTCGACGAAGTCGCCGAACCGGCTCGTGAACTGGCTCCAGTTCGTGACGAGCGTCGGTTCGTCGAAGGGCCCCTTCTGGGCGAAGCCGATGAAGGCGGCGACGGAGGTGCCCACCCCTTCGATGGGGCGCGAGCCGGACTCCACCTCTTCGACGTAGACGCCAGGGGACAGATACGACGGCATACGGTGCTCTCTCTCCTCGACGCCATACTTCGAGATTCTTCGAGCGGGGGACCGGCGTCATTCTCGTCAGCCTGGCGATCACCTGGAACGGATGATCGGCCGCCCGCCTGGGCAGCGTGGGCTGCCCGATGGGGCAAGAAGCGTGGTGCCCGGCTTGCCTCCGTTCCTCTCGGTACGGGCGGCGGGCACGGGCAGTCTGGCCGCGCGGCCCCGTCCGACGGCCGCCCGTGTTCCGTTCTCGTGCGCTGCCGTTCCGGGAGGCGACGGATGAAGGAGTCCCCGGAGAAGGCGACGGACCGTTCCGACGGCGTCGTACCTGTCCGGGGCCGGGCCGATCGGATCTCCCCCCACAGTGTGCAGCGTTTGCAGGGGGCGGTGGGTAACGCGGCGGTGGCCCGTCTGGTGGCCCAGCGTTATACGGCTCCGGTGAAGCCTTCCGCCGCCCAGGCTCCGGGTTTTCGTCGGGTGAAGGCGGATGTGGCGGCGAAGAAGTCCCGTCTGTCCGTGCACGCCCCCGCGGTGGCGGAGTCGAAGTCGGCGCAGGACGCGGCGGTGGCGCCCCCGGATGACAAGGAGGCGCAGGGGAAGGCCGCGAACGCGGAGAAGATGAACGCGGCGAGGCCGGGGGAGTTCGACAAGGCGGCGTTCATCGCGGCGGTGGACAAGGCGATCGAGGCGCAGGCGCCGAAGAACCTGGACGAGGCGGACAAGTTCTCGAAGTCGGGGAAGGCCGACAAGGTCAAGGCGGAGGTCGACGGGAAGGTCTCGGACGGGAAGGACTCGTCGGCCAAGGACATCGATGCGGCGACGAAGGCGGCGCCGGACACGTCGGCGGCGAAGGACAAGCCGGTCACCCCGATGACCCCGGATTCCCCGCCCGGAAACCCCGGCGCACCCTCCGCCGCGGATGCGGTCCCGGACAAGCAGCCGGCGGCGGTGACGGACTTCTCTCAGGGGCCAGCGGCCAATGACAAGGCGTTGGCGGACGCGGAGGTCACCGAGGAGCAGCTGGCGAAGGGCAACGAGCCGGAGTTCGACCAGGCGCTGAAGTCGAAGAAGACCGCGGAGACGGATGCGGCGAAGGCCCCCGTCAAGGGGCGTGCGGCGGAGAGTCAGCAGCTGTCGACGGCGAAGGCGGGGGCGGCGGCGTCGGGGGCGCAGGCGATGAACGCGCTGACCGCCACCCGGGCTTCGGCGGGGAAGTCCGTGGACGGCGGCAAGGGCGAAACCAAGAGCAAGGACGAGAAGAAGCGGGCCGAGGTCACCGCGAAGCTGCAGAAGGTCTTCGACGGGACGAAGAAGGACGTCGAAGACATCCTGGGTGGTTTGGACAAGAAGGTCGACGACGCGTTCACGGCGGGGGAGAAGGGCGCGCGGGACGCGTTCATGGCGGACCAGGCGGCCCGCATGAAGAAGTACAAGGACAAACGGTATTCGGGGTTCTGGGGCAAGGGCCGGTGGGTGAAGGACAAGTTCGCCGGCCTGCCCGAGGAGGCGAACCAGCTCTACCAGGAGTCACGCAAGCTCTACGTCGCCCGCATGCGGACCGTGATCTCCTCCGTCGCCGATCTGATCGGTACCGAGCTGGGCAAGGCCAAGGCGCGGATCGCGAAGGGCCGGGGTGAGCTGAAGGCGGAGGTCGACAAACTCCCCGCCGATCTGAAGGAGTTCGGGCAGGAGGCGGCGAAGGACTTCGCGGGGAAGTTCGAGGACCTCGAAGCGTCCGTGAACGAGAAGTCCGAGCAGCTGGTGCAGGACCTGGCCAACAAGTACACGGCTGCGCTGAAGAAGATCGATGAGGAGATCACCAAGCTCCAGGAAGCCAACAAGGGGCTGATCGACAAGGCGAAGGACGCGATCGTCGGCGTCATCAAGACGATCAACGAGCTGAAGAACCTCCTGCTCGGCATCCTCGCCAAGGCCGCCTCGGCGATCATGAAGATCATCAAGGACCCCATCGGGTTCCTCGGCAACCTCGTCAAAGCCGTCGGCGCCGGCCTCCACCTGTTCGTCACGAACATCGCCGACCACCTCAAGACCGGCCTGGTCTCCTGGCTCCTGGGCACCGCGGTCAAGGCGGGCCTGGACCTGCCGCAGAAGTTCGACCTCAAGGGCATCATCCAGCTCATCGCCTCCCTCCTCGGCCTGACCTGGGACAACATCCGCGCCCGCATCACCCGCAAGGGCGTCCCCGACCAGGCCCTCGCCACCGTCGAAACCAGCGTCCCGGTCGCGAAGAAACTCGCCACCGAAGGCCCCGCCGGCGCCTTCGAGGAAATCAAAGCCGAGACCGGCGACCTCAAATCCACGATCCTGTCGAAACTATCCGAGTACCTGATCCCCACCGTCATCATCGCGGGCATCACCTGGATCCTGTCCCTCCTCAACCCCGCCTCCGC
>NZ_JBEYHT010000086.1:0-26789 GCF_040635425.1 Streptomyces laurentii
CCGCCGCTACCTCATCTGGCGGAACAAGCACGCCACCGACCAACGCCTACGCGAAGTCGTCACCAGGGCAAACGTTGCCTGATGCGGCACTAGATAGCGCTACCTGTGAGGCCCTGGTTCAGTCGCCGGACTCGCCTGCGTGCGGGCTGAGGACATCGGTCCCGACCAGCACGAACAGCACGATGCCCAGTGCAATTCGATACCACACGAACGGCATGAAGCTCTTGGTGGTAATGAAGCGCATGAACCAGGCGATCACCGCGTAGCCGACCACGAAGGCGATGACCGTGGCGAAGAACGTGGGTCCCCACGACACATGGCCGCCCTCGGCCGCGTCCTTCAGCTCGAAGGCGCCGGAGGCCAGCACGGCGGGGATGGCGAGCAGGAAGGAGTAGCGGGCGGCGGCCTCACGGGTGTAGCCCATGAACAGACCGCCGGAGATGGTCGCGCCGGACCGGGAGACGCCCGGGATCAGCGCCATGGCCTGGCAGACGCCGAAGATCAGACCGTCCCGGACGCCCAGTTCCTTCAGCGACTTGCGCTCGCGCGCGGCACGGTGCCGGCCGCCGAGTTCGTCGCGGGCCGCGAGCCGGTCGGCGAAGCCGAGGACGATGCCCATGACGATGAGGGTGGTGGCGGTGACCCGCAGATCGCGGAACGGGCCCTCGATCTGGTCCTTGAGCGTGACGCCGAGGACGCCGATCGGAATGGAGCCGACGATGACCAGCCAGCCCATCTTGGCGTCGTGGTCGCCCCGCATCGACTTGTCGAACAGCGAGCGGAACCACGAGGAGACGATCCGCACGATGTCCTTGCGGAAGTAGAGCAGGACGGCGGCCTCGGTGCCGATCTGGGTGATCGCGGTGAACGCGGCGCCGGGGTCCTCCCAGCCGGAGAACGCGGCGGTGAGCCTCAGGTGCGCGCTCGACGAGATCGGGAGGAACTCGGTCAGCCCCTGGACGAGTCCGAGGATGAATGATTCGAACCAACTCATGGGGGCAGGGCCGTCCCGAAGGTGCGTGTGCGGTCAACAGTCGGGCGCAGCGTACCGCCCGAAGGTGACGGGGCCATGGACAGAGCGTGGCCGTACGGGGTGGCGGGCGAGCGCCCCGAAAAGGGCGGCCGGTGCGCGGCCGGTCGGGGCCCCTTGGGGCCGCCGTCCGGGGCCGTCCCTCGGCTCGCGGCGCGACCGGGCGAGGTACGGGGGGAGAGACTCCCGCCGCCCCGCGTGCGTACGCCGCGCCGCTCCCCGTTCTTATGCGGTCACGCGCTCGCGCTCGGCGGAGCTGCCCTCGGCCGCGAGGTCTCCCGCGGCGACGTCCGGTCGGCCCGCTCCGCGCAGGTGGTGGCGTTTGCGCCAGCCCACCACCGCGGCGCCCGCGGCCGACACGACGATGAAACCGGCCGAGACCAGGAACGCGGGAGACGTGGGCGAGGTCGCCTCGCTGCCCGCGACCGCGTAGGCCGCCGTGTTCGGCATGGAGCCGAGACCGGTCGCGAGGAGGAAGGAGGAGTACCGCATCCGGGACACCGAGGCCGCGTAGTTGGCCACCGCGAACGGCATCCCCGGGAACAGCCGGATCGCCAGCATCGACCGGAACCCGTGCCGGCTCAGCTGCCCGTCCGCCGCCTTCATCCAGCGGCCCCGGACGTACGGGCGCAGCGCCTCCTGCCCGAGCGCGCGGCCCAGCGCGAAGGACAGGCCCGCGCCGAGGACCGTGCCGGCCAGCGCCCCCGCGAACCCGTACAGGCTGCCGAAGAGGGCGCCCGCCGCCAGGTTCAGGATCGGCCGCGGGACCAGCGCCGCCGTACACACCCCGTACGCGAGCCCGAACACCACGACGGCGCCGGCCCCGCTCAGCTGCGGCGGCCAGCCCGACGCGAGCAGCCGCTGCGGCTCGAAGAGCAGCACCGACAACCCCGCGGACAGCAGGATCACGGCCAGATACACCAGCCGGGCCTTGGGCGACAGAAGCACGCGGGGAGCGTAACCGACACCGGGGCGTGATCGCCGCACTCGTGCGCCCTCACGCCACTCCTCGCCGCCTCCGGAAGGCGGGTCCTAAGGTGACCGCATGACGTCCGCAGCCCCGGATCGCGCCGTTCCCGGCAGTGCCCTCGCCGACACCGTGCTCGCCCGGCTCACCGAGCTCTATCCGGCCGCCGGCGACCCCGTCCGGGCGGGGGAGACGGCCGCGTACATGAAGGACGTGGCGCCCTTCCTCGGACTGCGCACGCCGGAGCGCCGCGCCCTGTCGCGTACGGTCCTGGCCGGTCTGCCCGCCCCCGCCGAGGCCGACTGCGCGGCCGTCGCGCTGCGCTGCTTCGCCCTGCCCGAGCGCGAGTACCACTACTTCGCCGTCGACTACCTGCGCCGGTACGCCGGGCGCTGCTCCTCGGCCTTCCTTCCCGTCGCCCGCACCCTCGTCACCACCGTGTCCTGGTGGGACACCGTCGACCTGCTCGCCGCGCACGTCGTCGGCGCGCTCGTCGCCGCCGATCCGGCGCTCGCCGTCCGCATGGACGAGTGGATCGCCGACGACGACCGCTGGATCGTCCGGACCGCCCTCCTCCACCAGCTGCGCTTCAAGGACGCCACCGACGCCGGCCGGCTCTTCTCGTACTGCCTGCTCCGCTCCGGCCACCCCGACTTCTTCATCCGCAAGGCGATCGGATGGAGCCTGCGGGAGTACGCGAAGACCGATCCGGACGCCGTCCGTGCCTTCGTCGCGGAGCAGTCCTCCCGGCTCTCGCCGCTCTCGGCGCGCGAGGCGCTCAAGAACATCGGAGGCCCCAACAGCGGCTGAAAGCACGGGACTCGGGTGGGGCGGGGTATTCCGTACCCCGGCCGAATCGCGTCCCGCCGGGTCCGGCACACTCGGTTCATGAAGCAGACAACGGGGAGTACGGCACTGGTGCTCGGCGCGGGCGGAATGACCGGCGCGGGGTGGGAGATCGGGATCCTGAAGGGGCTGGCCGAGGCCGGCACGGACCTCACGACCGCCGATCTGATCGTCGGCAGCTCGGGGGGTGCCGTCGCCGCGGTCCAGGTGGCCGCCGGGAAGCTGTCGCTCGACGCGCTGTACGAGAGCCAGCTCATCGAACCCACCGGCGAACTGCCCGGCCACCTCGGCGCCGGGGCGATCGCCAAGTACGCGGTGGCGGTGCTGCGTTCGCACACGCCCGAGGAGTACGGGCAGCGGCTCGGCCGGCTCGCGGCGGCCGCCGAGACCGTCACGCCCGCCGCCCGCCGCGAGGTCGTCGCCGGCCGGTTCGACCACGAGGTCAGCTGGCCCGACCGGCGTCTGCTGGTCACCGCCGTCGACGCCGAGAGCGGCGAACTCGCCGCCTTCGACGGCGCCGCCTCCGGCCCGTACGCGGACGTGTCCCTCGTCGATGCCGTCACCGCCAGCTGCGCCATCCCCGGCGTCTGGCCGGTCGTCGACCTGGCCGGCCGCCGCTGGATCGACGGCGGCGTCCACTCCACCGCCAACGCGCACCTCGCCGCCGGGTACGAGCGCGTCGTGATCATCGCGCCCAACGGCTCCGGCAACAAGGTGATCGTGTCCCCGGACCGCCAGGGCGCCGACCTCGCCGCCGCGGGCGCCCGGGTCGAGGTCGTCACCCCGGACGCCGAGTCGAAGCGGGCCTTCGGCCGGAACTCGCTCGACCCGGCCCGCCGCGTCCCGGCCGCCCGCGCCGGACGCGCCCAGGCCGCCGCCCACGCGAAGGCGGTCGCCGCGGTCTGGGCGGGCTGAGCACCGCGGCCGCGGGGTCGGTGCGAGCGCCTCAGGTCGGGTGCGGCACCTTGCCGCCGGTCGGGGTCGGTGCCGCACGCCTGGTCACGGTGGGCACCGCCGACGGGAGCGGTCCGCGGCCCCGGCACAATGAAGGGGTGAACGAGCAGATTCCCGTCATCCGTGACGTCGACTGGGGCACCGCCCGGCTCATGCCCGACGTGGACACCGAGCGGGGCTGGCTGCTCACGGTCGACGGCGCGCCCCAGTCGTACGTCGACCTCGACGACCCGGCCCACCTGGAGTTCGAGTACGCCCAGCGGCTCGCCCATGTCGCCGACCACGCCGCCGAGCCCGGCGTCCCGCTCGACGTCGTCCACCTGGGCGGCGGGGCGCTCACCCTGCCCCGGTACCTCGCCGCCACCCGGCCCGGCTCCCGGCAGCAGGTGGCCGAGGCGGACCGGGGGCTGCTCGCGCTCGTCGCCGAGCACCTGCCGCTGCCGCCCGGCTCCGGCATCGAGGTGCACGGCGCTGACGCCCGGGAGTGGCTGGAGGCCGCGCCCGACGACTCCGCCGACCTGTTGATCGCCGACGTCTTCGGCGGCTCGCGGGTCCCGGCGCACCTCACGTCCGTCGAGTACGCGCGCGAGGCGCGACGCGTCCTCCGGCCGGGCGGCACCTACGCGGCGAACCTCGCGGACGGCGCCCCGTTCGCCTTCCTCCGCGCCCAGCTCGCCACCTTCGCGGCCGTCTTCCCCGAACTGGTGAGGATCGCCGAACCGGCGGTGCTGCGCGGCCGCCGCTTCGGCAACGTGGTGCTCGTGGCCTCGGACCGGCCGGTCGACACCGCGGGCCTGGCCCGCCGTACCGCCGCCGATCCCTTCCCGGCGCGGGTCGAGTGGGGCGAGGCGCTGACCCGCTTCACCGGCGCGGCCCGGCCGGTACGGGACACCGAGGCGGTGCCGTCCCCGGTGCCGCCGGACGGCTCCTTCGGCATCGGCTGACGAAGGCGCGCGCGAAGGCGCGGGCGAAGGTTCGGCGGACGGGGGCGGTCACGGCCGCGGGGCCGCCGCCTCCTCGCTCCGTACCCCCGCACCGTCCGAGCCCGCAGCCACGGGCTTCGCGGGACGGCGCGTCAGGTTCCGTACGTCCGGGACCAGCAGCACCAGTGCGGTGGCCACGACGATGATCACCGCCGAGCCCCACAGCGCGGTGCCGCGGCCGAAGGCGGCCTCGGCGGGGCCGGCCAGGGCCGTGGAGAGCGGCAGCATCGCCGTCGAGCCGAACCAGTCGTAGGCGGCGACCCGGGACAGCTTCTCCTCCGGGATCTCCTGGTGCATCGCCGTCATCCAGGAGACGCCGAACACCTCGATCGCCACTCCGCTGACGAACATGGCGGCGGACAGCCCGACCACGTCGAGCGGCACCGCGAGCGCCGCCGACGGCAGTGCGATCGGGAACACGCACAGGGTGCCCACGAGCAGCAGCCGGCGCGGTTTCCACCGGATCATCAGGACCGCGCCGCACAGCGTGCCCACCCCGAACGCGGCGAGCGCGAGCCCCCACGGCCGGGCGCCGCCCAGCGCATCGCGGGCGACCAGTGGCCCGTACACCGACTCGGCCGCGCCGACCAGCGCGACCACGACCGAGAACTGGGCGACGATCGACCACAGCCAGGGGCGGCCGACGAACTCGTCCCAGCCCTCGCGTAGATCGGCGAGCAGCCCCCCACCGGGCGCGCGTTCGGGCATATGCCGTACGTCGAGGAAGGCGCGCAGCCCGCCCGCCACGGCGAACGCCGCCGCGTCGATGGCCAGCACCCAGCCCGGCCCGAAGGCCGTGATCAGCGCGCCGCCGAGCGCGGCCCCGCCGATTCCGGCGCCATGCATGGACATACGGAAGAGCGCGAAGGCGCGGCTGACCTGTTCGCCGCTCACGCTGGACATCAGCATGCCCTCCGCGGCCGGGCTGAAGAAAGCCTGCCCGGTGCCGCACAGCGCGGTCAGCAGCATCATGTGCCACAGCCGGGCCTCGTCGGTGAGGACGAGCACGGCGAAGACCGCCTGCGAGACGCAGTTGAGGGCGTTGGCCGCGACCATCACGCGGTGCCGCGGCACCCGGTCGGCGATCGCGCCGCCGATGAGGAGGAAGAGCACCAGCGGCAGCGTGCGGGCCATCGCGACCAGACCGACGTCCCCGCCGTCGCCGCCGGACTGGATGACGGCGAACGCCGCCGCGATCAGGGCACCGTGGGTGCCCAGGTTGGTGACGATCGCGGCGGCGGTCAGCAGCAGGTAGTTCCGCCCGGCCCAGTCGGGTCTGCGGACCAGGGTCACGACTCCGGGGTCTCCGGGGCCAGTCGGACGGTCGCGAGGATCTTCTGGACCGTGGCGTCCGGGAGTTCGTCGTTCACGCCCTCGGCGGCGTAGAGCACGAAGGAGGAGTAGTCGCCCTTGGCGTTCTTGAAGGAGAAGGCGACGGACTTGCCGTCCGACTCGCACTTGTTGCGCTTCTTGATGTTCGGGGCGGTGGCGGTGGCCATGCTGCCCTTGAGGCCCGAGGTCGTCGTGTATTCGACGGCCTTGGTGACCTTGATGGTGCCCTTGGGCATGTGCTGGGCGTAGCCGGCCCAGACCCAGTTGCCGGCCTCGTTGAAGGCCGCCTCGTCGGTGTTCTTGGCGCCCTGGCCGCCCTTGGTGCCGGCGGTGCTGAGGCCCCAGGTCTCCTCGGTGCCGTTCTTGTCGGTGTCGTACGTGCACCAGTTGCTCTTGAAGTGCGCGGGCGAGGTCATGGTGACGACGGGGGAGCCGTCGCCCTTCGCCTCGTCCTCGAAGAAGGTGATCACACCCGGCTTCGAGACCTCCCACTCCGGCGGGACGTCGAACAGCGTGCCGTACTTGGGGTTGTAGACGACCTTCCAGCCGGGGATCGTCGGCTGGTGCGACGCGCCGGCGCGCGGGTTGGCCAGCGACGGGGACGCCGAGGAACTCGGCTGCGAGGAGGACGGCGGCGCCTTGGGGTCCTCGGCCTGGTTCTTCTTGTCGTCGTCCTTGCCGAGGACCAGATAGCCGGCCACGCCCGCCGCGGCGAGCACGGCGACGGCGGCGACGATCGCCACCACGGTGGTCTGCTTCTTCTTCTCGCCGTCACCGCCGCCGGGCATGGGCGGGCCGGGCACCGCGTACTGGCCGGCCGGCATGGTCGGCTGCTGGTACGGGTTCGGCTGGCCGTAGCCGCCGGGCTGCGCGGGCTGCTGGTACGGGTTCGGCTGCTGCCCCGGCTGCTGGCCCGGGTTCGGGTGCTGACCCGGATTCGGGCTCGCCTGGCCGAAACCCGCGGGCATCGTCGGCTGCTGGTACGGGTTCGGCTGCTGAGGGTGCTGAGGGTGCTGCGGGTTCGGCGCCCCGTAGCCGGGCTGCGGTCCCGGCTGGGCGTACGGGTTCTGACTCTGGTCCTGCGGGTTCTGCTCGCCCCCGGGCGGCTGCTGTCCTGGCCACATGGGCCGTAACGATAGAGGGGCGGCGTGCACGGGGCTACGGCCGCCCCTGGCGGAGAATGGCGCCGACTGGCTACCCGTGGGTAACATCACGGCCCATGAGCGCAGAGCAGATGTCCGTCGGCGAGATGCTCGCCGCCACGGTTCCCATGGCCAAAACCCTCGACCTCGAGTTCCTGGAGACCACCGGCGAGCGGGCCGTGGTCCGCCTGCCGGACCAGGCCGCGTACCACAACCACGTCGGCGGCCCGCACGCCGGCGCCATGTTCACCCTCGCCGAGTCCGCCAGCGGCGCCATCGTCCTGGCCGCCTTCGGCGACCAGCTGAACCGCGCGGTCCCGCTCGCCGTCAAGGCCGAGATCGCGTACAAGAAGCTCGCCATGGGCGTCGTCACCGCCACCGCGACCCTGGGCCGCCCGGCCGCCGAGGTCGTCGCCGAACTCGACGCGGGTCAGCGCCCCGAGTTCCCGGTCCGGATCGACATCACGCGCGAGGACGGCGCCGTCACCGGCGAGATGACCGTCCTGTGGACGCTCCGGCCGAACAACCGGGAGAGCTGAGCCGACCCCGGCGACCCGACGCGGCGGCATCGCCATGCCTCCCGTACCGGGGAGGCATGGCGATGCCTGTTTCCGGGGTCACCGGAGCGTGTTCGCCCGCGGGTCAGTACACGCGCCGTGACGCTGCTGCTCGGCGTGCCGCCGGGGGTAGCCGGTCCGCAGGCGGCGAGCGACAGGACGGCGGCGAGGGCGGCGGCGGTGACGGCGCCGAGGTGACGCGTCTTCGCTGCCTTCATCCGACTGCCGAGCGATCCCACCATGGAGAACTCCTGGGAGACAAAGGTCCTTTGATGAGAGACCACGACAAAAGTCTTGTCGGATATGAAGATCGTGCAATCGGTTCGATGCGGACATGGGTGATGTCCCCCCGCTGATCCCTCTGGGGCGCACAACAGGCGCCGCGCGTACGCCTGGAGCGCATCGGGGCGTCAGTATTTTTGGGCCCGCGCCCATTCCGAGTGACGGCTCGGACAGAGTTACGGTCGGCACGGCGACACGAAAACGGACACACCGTCACGCATAGTGCGGTCAACGCATGATCGCAGGAATCGTGCCGGTCCGAAGGAGCGCCGTCGTGCCCCACGCCCCCCTCCCGGAACAGCCGGAGCCGTCGCGACGGGACACCCCCGTCACCGCCCTCGCGCCCCGCCGGATCTCCCGGCGCCGCCTGCTGCTCACCCTCGCCGGCGCGGCCGCCCTCAGCGCCGCCCCCAGCCTGGCCGGCGGCACTCCGGCCGCCGCCGCCCGTCCCCGCGTCCCCGGCGGCACGCCCGCCAAGGGGCGGGTGAGCGAGCGCGTCGCCGACCTGCTCGCCCGGCTCACGCTCGAGGAGAAGTCCGCGCTGCTGCACGGCGCCACCGACCCCGAAGGCCTCGGCCAGGCCGGCTACGTTCCGGGGATTCCCCGCCTCGGCATCCCGCCGCTCCGGCTCGCCGACGGCCCCGCAGGCGTCCGCGTCCGCGAGCACGCCACCGCGCTGCCCGCACCCGTGATGCTCGCCGCCGCCTTCGACCCCGGCCTCGCCCGGGCGTACGGCCAGGTCATCGGCCAGGAGGGCCGCGCTCTCGGCCAGGACGTGCTCCTGTCGCCCATGGTCAACCTCATCCGCACCCCGTACGCGGGCCGGAACTTCGAGACCTTCTCCGAGGATCCGCTGCTCTCCGCCGACATGGTCGCCGAGGAGGTCCGCGGCATCCAGGCCGAGGGCCTCATCGCCACCGTCAAGCACGTCGCCCTCAACAACCAGGAACACGGCCGGATGAGCGTCGACGTCCGGGCCGGCGAACAGACCCTGCACGAGACCGAGTTGCGCGGCTTCGAGGCCGCCGTCACGGCCGGGACGGGTGCCGTCATGGCCGCGTACAACAAGGTCGACGGCGTCCACGCCACCGAGAGCCGGATGCTCCTCACCGACGTCCTGCGCGGCCAATGGGGCTTCGAGGGCTGGGTGATGAGCGACTGGGGCGCCGTCCACGCCACCGCCGCGCTCACCGCCGGCTGCGACATGGAGATGCCCGGCGGCCGTCACTTCGGCGCCCCGCTCGTCACCGCCGTCCGCGAGGGCCGGATCGACGAGGCCGACGTCGACACCGCCGTACGCCGCCTGCTGACCGTACGCGAACGCTTCGGCGCCCTCGACGCGTCGCCGGCCGGCGGCTCCGGGGCCGCCGCCGGGCGGTCCGCCCGGCCCGCGCGTGACGCCGCGGCCGGAGCCCGGGTCGCGTTGAACGTCGCGCTCGCCGGCGCCACCCTGCTGCGCAACGAGAACCGGACGCTTCCGCTCACCGGCCAGGCCGCCCGCTCCCTCGCCGTCATCGGCCCCACCGGCCGGGTGCCGTTCGTCAGCGGCGGCGGCAGCGCCCACGTCGTCCCGGACGCCGCCACCAGCCCCCTCGACGCCCTGCGCACCCGGGCCGGCGGCGGTGCCACCGTCACGTACGCCCTCGGCGAGGACCCCTACGGCAAGCCGCTGCCCGACACCGGAGCCGCCTTCAAGCCCGCCCCGGACCTCGACGCCGTCCAGGTCCCCGCCGGCAAGACCCACCGCTACGAGGGCACCTTCACGACCACGGCCGACGACGACTGGAGCTTCTTCGTCCACTACGGCGGCAAGCGCCCCACCGTGACCCTCGACGGCGCCGAACTCTTCCCCACCCAGTCGGGCGACGCGGAGGTCTTCAACGGGGGACTCGGCGGGACCGCCGACGACGGCCTCACTCTGCGCCGCGCCGACCGCCGGCTGACCGCCGGCACCCACCGGCTCACCGTCACGGCCGCCGGCGGCACCGCCGGCCAGCTCGTCCGGCTGCGCGCCGCCGACGGCACCACCCGCACCGCCGACCTCACCGAGGCCACCGCCGCCGCCCGCGCCGCCCACAGCGTCGTCCTGTTCGCCTACGAGGACGCCACCGAGGGCCGCGACCGCGGCCGGCTCGCGCTGCCCGGCCGCCAGGACGACCTGATCAAGGCCGTGACCGCCGTCAACCCCCGGACCACCGTGGTCCTCAACACCTCGTCCGCCGTCACCATGCCCTGGCTCGCGGACACCGGGGCGGTGCTCCAGATGTACTACCCGGGCCAGGAAGGCGGCCCCGCCACCGCCGCCGTGCTCTTCGGCGACGCCGACCCGGGCGGCCGGCTCACCCAGACCTTCCCGAGCGGCGACGACGCCCACCCCACCGCCGGCGACCCCGGCCGCTACCCCGGCAAGGACGGCGTCGAGCGGTACGCGGAGGGCATCCACGTCGGCTACCGCTGGTACGACGCCGAGGACGTCACCCCGCTCTTCCCCTTCGGCCACGGCCTGTCGTACACCACCTTCCGCTACGAGGGCCTGGCCGTCGCCCCCGACCGCGGCGGGCTCCGCGTCTCCTTCACCGTCGCCAACACCGGGACCCGGGCCGGCATCGACGTCCCCCAGGTGTACGTCGGCCCCTCCCCGGACCTCGCCGGCCTCGGCATCGACCAGCCGCGCCGGCTGCTCGCCGGCTATCAGCGGCTCCGGCTCGCCCCCGGCGAGCGGCGCAAGGTCACCGTGTCCGTCACGGCCCGCACCCTGTCCTCCTGGGACGAGGCCCGGCACCGCTGGGTCCTGGGCACCGGGGCGCGGGAGGTCGCGGTCGGGGCGTCGGCCCGGACGCTGACCCTGCGGGCGCGGGCCGCCGTCCGTACACCCTGACCGGGTAGGCTGCCGGGGTCCGGTCGCGCCACGGGAGAGGAACGCGCGTGCACGTCCAGGAATGGCTGGAGACGATCCCTGCGGTCGCCGTCTACGCGCTGGTCGGGTTGGTGATCGGGGTCGAGAGCCTGGGCATCCCGCTGCCCGGCGAGATCGTCCTCGTCAGCTCCGCCCTGCTGGCTTCCCAGCACGGCCACATCAACCCGTACGTCCTCGGCGCGTGCGCGACCGTCGGCGCCGTCGTCGGCGACTCGATCGGCTACGCCATCGGCCGCAGGGGCGGCCGCCCGCTGCTCGAAAAACTGGGCAGGAGGTTCCCGAAGCACTTCAGCGAGGCCAATATCGGCCTCGCTGAGCGCTCCTTCGAGAAGTGGGGCATGTGGGCGGTCTTCTTCGGCCGCTTCGTCGCCCTGCTGCGGATCTTCGCCGGGCCGCTGGCAGGCGTGCTGCGCATGCCGTACTGGAAGTTCCTGATCGCCAACGTCTTCGGCGGCCTGCTCTGGGCCGGCGGCACCACGGCCGTCATCTACACGGTGGGCGTCGTCGCCGAGGCGTGGCTCAAGCGCTTCTCCTGGCTGGGCCTGGTGCTCGCGGTCCTCATCGGCCTCGGCTCGCTGCTGATCCTGAAGAACCGGGCCAAGAAGGCCGCGGCCGCCGCCTCCGCGCGGACGGCGACCGAGCCGGAGACCGGCAGCCCCGCGGCCGAGGCCGCCGGCCGGAACTGACCCGCCGATCCGGCGATCCACCGATCCGGCGGACGCGGCACGCAAGACCCTTGGAATCGGGGCCCGGGCTCAAGCCCGGGCCCCGATTCTCGTGCCCTACTCGTCCGCGAAGGCCTCGGCATGGACCGTGGCGAGGTGCAGATACATCTCGGCGTTGAGCCGGATCCCGGCCTGCTCCTCCTCCGTCAGCGGACGGCGCACCTTCGCCGGAACCCCCGCCACCAGTGAGCCCGGCGGCACCTCCATCCCCTGCGGGACCAGCGCCTGCGCCGCCACCAGGGAACCGGCGCCGATCCGGGCGCCGTTCAGGACCGTGGCGCCCATGCCGACGAGCACGTCGTCCTCGACGACACAGCCGTGCACGGTCGCGTTGTGGCCGATCGTCACCCGCGCCCCGATCCGTACGGGGAAACCCGGATCCACATGGACGGTGCAGTTGTCCTGCACATTGGAGTCCTCGCCGATCTCGATCGGCCCGCAGTCCGCCCGCAGCACCGCGTGGTACCAGATCCCGGCGCGCGCCCCGAGCGTGACCTCGCCGAGCACCACCGAGGTCGGCGCCGTGAACGCCGTCGGATCGATCCGCGGCTCCTTGCCGCCCACGCCCTTGATCAACGCCCCTGACACATCCGTCATCGTTCGCTCCAGAAGTCTTCGTTAGCGGTCGCGCCTCGCGGCAGACCCTAGGGGGTGTCAGGCGGGCCCGCGCCCATGACGGACATCACAGGGCACCCCGGTGATCAGCGCCGACGCCGCCGACTACGGTGTCCGGGTGCCCCGGAACAGAGACACGTTCTCCTCGCTGACCGCCTGGCGACGCCGCGTCGTCGCCCGCGCCCTGCAGGGCGGCTGGCGACGGATCCAGCAGGCCGGCGCCGTCACCGCCGAGCACCCGGGGCGGCTGCGCTTCCGCCGGATCGGCGAGGGCACCCGGCTGGCCTTCCCCCAGGGCACCGTCTTCGGCGAACGCTGGATCGAGATGGGCGCCTGCTGCATCATCGCCGAGCAGGTCACGCTGACCGCGGGCATGCTGCCCGACCTCGACCTCGGTACGGACACCGTGCTGACCCTCGGCGACGGCGTCGTCCTCGGCCGCGGCAGCCACGTCATCGCCGAGGCCCCCATCAGCATCGGCTCGGACACGTACTGCGGGCCGTACGTCTACATCACCTCGACCAACCACAGCTACGACGACCCCGACGTGCCCGTCGGCCGGCAGTGGCCCCGCTCGGAGCCGGTCGTCATAGGCCCCGGCTGCTGGCTCGGCACCGGCGCGGTGATCCTGCCCGGCGCCCGGATAGGCCGGAACGTCGTGGTGGCCGCCGGGGCGGTCGTCCGGGGCGAGGTCCCCGACCACGCGGTGGTGGCGGGCGCGCCCGCGAAGGTTGTCCGCTCGTACGATCCGGAGAAGGGCTGGCAGCCGCCGCTGCGCACGCCCGCGCCCCGGCCCATCCCCGCCGGCATGACCGCGGAGCAGCTGGCGGCGCTCGCCGGCCTCGGGGCGGAGGACCTCAAGACGCCGGCCGAACTGGAGAGCTGACCCGCGAGGGCGGCGGCCGGGGCGGCGCCGTGGTCCCTGAGACTCGGCTGATCCGTCGTGCGGCTCAGCCCGTCGCGAGCAGGAGCGTGCCCACCAGGGCCAGGCCCGCGCCCGCGGCCTGGACCGCGCGCAGCCGCTCCTTCAGCAGGCCGCGCGCGGCGAGTGCCGTCACGACCGGGTAGAGGCTCGCGAGGACCGCGGCGATCGTCGCGGGCCCGTGCTGGGCGGCGAGCGCGTACGTGCCGTTGGCGGCGACGTCCGAGAGTCCCACGAACGCCAGCGCGGGCAGGGCCGCGACGAGCATGCGCGGACCGCCGCCTTCCGCTGGCAGGGCCGGATGGCCGCGCCGTGCCGACAGCCACAGGGCGACGCCGCCCACCACGATGTTGGTGACCCGCTGGACGAACAGGGCGAGGAACAGACCGGTCACGGTGGTGGAGGCCTCGGAGATCAGCGCCATCACGGCGCCGAAGCCGAAGGCCGCGAAGAGGGTGAACAGCACCGTCTGGCGCTGGACGGGCGCGCCGCACAGCTCCGGTCCGCCGGCGAGTCCCACCCCGGCGATCGCCACCGCGATGCCGGCGAACTGGAGTATGCCCGGCGGTTCGCCGAGCAGCAGGGCGACGGATACCGGGACGACGACGCCGAGCGCGCCGAGCGACGAGACGACGCCCATCGGACCGAGCGCGAGCGCCCGGTAGAAGGCGAGCATCGCCGTGGGGCCGACCAGGCCCGCCCCGATGGCGTACCAGAGCCGGGGGCCGGCCTCGCCGAACGCTCCGGTGGCGAGAACGACGGCGCCGAGCACGGCGACGGTGATGGACTGGGAGATCACGACGACGGTCAGGGCGGGGAAGCGGCGGGTGAGCAGCCCGCCGCCGAAGTCGGAGAGGCCCCACATCAGACAGGTGGCCAGCGCGAACAAGGCCGTCATGGGCAGGCCCTCGCAGTACAGTGCAGTGAACAAGCAGGTGCACCACACCGTAGTGCAGTCTATTGGACTGCGTCATTCACTCTATTGGATGGAATGTGTCGGATCTCGATCAGCTCACCCAGTCGCTCGCCCGCAATCTCCGGTACTGGCGCAACGAACGCGGCTACACGCTGGACGTCCTCTCCGCCCGGGCCGCGGTCAGCCGCGGCATGATCATCCAGATCGAGCAGGCCCGCACGAACCCCAGCGTCGGCACCACCGTCAAGCTGGCCGACGCGCTCGGCGTCCCGATCACCACGCTGCTCGACTACGAGCAGGGCCCCCAGGTCCGTCTCGTCCCGCCGGAGCAGGCCGTACGGATGTGGTCCACCGCCGCCGGCAGCAACAGCACCCTGCTCATCGGCAGTGACGCCCACGGCCCGCTGGAGCTGTGGCACTGGACCCTGATGCCGGGCGACGGCAGCACCTCGGACCCGCACCCCGAGGGCACCACCGAACTCCTCCACGTCACCGCCGGAACGCTCACCCTCGTCGTCGACGGCGAGGAGCACGTCGTGCCGGCCGGCACCTCCGTCGCCTTCGCGGGCCACGCGCCGCACACCTACCGCAACGACGGCTCGGTGCCGGCGGAGACGACCCTGGTCGTCTCCATCCCGCCCGTGCGCTGAGGCCCCCGGACGATCAGCCCAGCTTGGGGATCTCGATGGCGGGGCAGTGGTCCATGACCATCTCCAGACCCGCCTCCCGCGTCCGCGCGTACGCCTCCGGGTCGATCACCCCGAGCTGGAACCAGACCGCCTTCGCGCCGACCGCCACGGCCTCGTCCGCGATCCCGCCCGCCAGATCGCTGTTCACGAACACGTCGACGACGTCCACCGGGAACGGGATGTCCGCCAGCGACGCGTACCCCTGCTCCCCGTGCACCGTCCGCGCCTTCGGATGCACCGGCACGATCCGCTTCCCGAACCGCTGCAGCACCGTCGCCACCCGGTACGCGGCCCGCTCCTGGTTGTCGGACAGCCCGACGATTGCCCAGGTGTCCCCGCTCTCGGTGAGAATCCTGCGGACCGTCTCCGCCTCGGCCTCGGCGTTCCTCGTCTCCACGCTCATGTGACGTGCCTTCCTGCTCCGCTCCGGTGACACCCGGTGAAATGACCGGACACCAGAGTGAACACTTCGTGACCCCCGGTCCTTCCCGGCACCGTCGGGGACTCCGGTTCCCACCGGGGGCCGGGGCCGGTGTTCCGGGAGCATAGGCTGGCGGGATGCAGGAGCAGTACCGCACGCTCGCCGCCGAGGGCGTACACGAGTCCGAGATCAACCGCTCGCGCTTCATCTGCGCGCTGGCGCCCGTCGCCTCCGAGGAGGAGGCACAGGCGTTCGTCGCCCGGATCCGCCGCGAGCACGCCACCGCCACCCACAACTGCTTCGCGTACGTCATCGGCGCCGACGCCTCCGTACAGAAGGCGTCGGACGACGGCGAGCCCGGTGGCACCGCCGGGGTGCCGATGCTCCAGATGCTGATGCGGCGCGAGATGCGGTACGTGGCGGCCGTCGTCACCCGCTACTACGGCGGCGTGAAGCTCGGCGCGGGCGGTCTCATCCGGGCGTACGGCGGAGTCGTCGGCGAGGCCCTGGACGCGCTCGGCACCGTGACCCGGCGCCGCTACCGGCTCGCCACCGTCACCGTCGACCACCAGCGGGCCGGCAAGCTGGAGAACGATCTGCGGTCCACCGGCCGGCAGGTCCTCGGCGTCGCGTACGGGGCGGCGGTCACCCTGGAGATCGGGCTGCCCGACGCGGACGTGCCGGCCTTCACCGCCTGGCTCGCCGACGCCACCGCCGGCGAGGCCGCCCTCGAACTCGGCGGCGAGGCGTACGGCGATGCGTGAGCCGGACCACCGGGAGGACGGCCCGGCGGACAGCGCCCCGGACGGCGTTGTCGGACCCCACCGCTACGCTCGCCCCTCATGAGGCTTCTGCACACGTCGGACTGGCATCTGGGGCGCTCGTTCCACCGGGTCGCCCTGCTCGACGCCCAGGCCGCGTTCCTCGACCACCTGGTGGCGACCGTGCGGGAGCGCGAGGTGGACGCCGTCCTGGTCGCCGGGGACGTCTACGACCGCGCGGTGCCGCCGCTCGCCGCCGTCGAACTCTTCGACACCGCCCTGCACCGGCTCGCCGACGCCGGGGTGCCGACGGTGATGATCTCCGGCAACCACGACTCGGCCCGCCGCCTCGGCGTCGGCGCCGGGCTCCTCGACCACGCCGGCGTCCATCTGCGGACCGACCCGGCGGGCGCCGGCACCCCCGTCGTCCTCGCCGACCGCCACGGCGACGTCGCCCTCTACGGCCTGCCGTACCTCGAACCCGCCCTGGTCCGCGAACAGCTCGGCGCCGCCCGGTCCGGTCACGAGGCCGTGCTCACCGCCGCCATGGACCGGGTCCGCGCCGACCTCGCGGCCCGCCCCGCCGGCACCCGCTCCGTCGTCCTCGCGCACGCCTTCGTCGCCGGCGGCGAGCCCAGCGACAGCGAGCGCGACATCACCGTCGGCGGCGTCGCCGCCGTCCCGGCCGGCGTCTTCGACGGCGTCGACTACGTGGCCCTCGGCCACCTGCACGGCAGCCAGACCGTCACCCCCCGCGTCCGCTACTCCGGCTCCCCGCTCGCGTACTCCTTCTCCGAGACCACGCACCGCAAGACCATGTGGCTGATCGACCTCGGCGCCGACGGCGCGATCGACACCGCCGAACGGATCGACTGCCCCGTGCCCCGGCCGCTCGCCCGCGTCCGCGGCCGGCTCGACGACCTGCTCGCCGACCCCGACCTGACCCGCCACGAGGACTCCTGGGTCGAGGCCACCCTCACCGACCCCGCGCGGCCCGCCGACCCGATGGCCCGGCTCACCGCCCGTTTCCCGCACACCCTCCACCTCGTCTTCGATCCCGACCGCACCGACGACGACCCACTCGTCTCGTACGCCACCCGGCTGCGCGACCGCAGCGACCAGCAGATCGCGGAGGACTTCGTGGCCCACGTCCGCGGCGGCGCCGGACCCGACGACGCCGAACGCGCCGTCCTGACCGCCGCCTTCGACGACGTACGGGTGGACACCGCCGAGCGCGAGGCAGGCCGATGAGACTGCACCGCCTGGCGGTCACCGCCTTCGGGCCCTTCGGCACCACCCAGGAGATCGACTTCGACGCCCTGTCGTCGGCCGGGCTCTTCCTCCTGCACGGACCCACCGGCGCGGGCAAGACCTCGGTCCTCGACGCCGTCTGCTTCGCGCTGTACGGAGCCGTGCCCGGCGCCCGCCAGAGCCCCGGCACCAGCCTGCGCAGCGACCACGCCGCCGCCGGCACCCCCACCGAGGTCCTCCTCGAACTCACCGTGGGCGAGCGGCGCTTGGAGATCACCCGCCGTCCCGCCCAGCCGCGCCCCAAGAAGCGCGGCACCGGTGTCACCACCGAGAAGGCCCAGTCGTGGCTGCGGGAGTACGACCCCGAGGCCGGCCAGTGGCGCGCGCTCAGCCGTTCCCACCAGGAGATCGGCGAGGAGATCGGCGGACTGCTCGGCATGAGCCGCGATCAGTTCTGCCAGGTCGTCCTGCTGCCCCAGGGCGACTTCGCCCGTTTCCTGCGGGCCGACGCAGAGGCCCGCGGCAAGCTTCTCGGCCGGCTCTTCGACACCCGCCGCTTCGCCGCCGTCGAGGAACGCCTCGCCGAACTGCGCCAGAGCGCCGCACGCCAGGTCGGCGCGGGCGACGAACGACTGCTCGCCCTCGCCCACCGGATGGCCCAGGCCGCCGGACCCGCCTCCGCGGGCGCGGTGCCCGTCGCGGAACGCCCCGGCGAACCGGGCCTCGCCGACGCAGTCCAGACCCGCGCCGCCCTGGCCCGCAGCGAGGCCCGCGAAGCCCTCGACATCGCCCGGCTGCGGCTCGCCGCCGCCGAGGCGCGCCAGGACGCCGCCCGGACCGGCCTCGACACCGCCCGCGCGCACGCCGACCGGCAGGCCCGGCACGCCGAGGCCCTGCGCCGGAAGGCCGACCTCACCGCCCGCGTGCCCCAGCGGGACCAGTGGCAGGCCGCCCTGGACCGCTCCCGCGACGCCGACCGGGTCGCCCCCGCCCTCGCCCTGCGGGACCACGCCGAGCGCGCCCACCGTACGGCCGCCGTCGCCCGCGACCGGGCCCGGGCCCGGCTCGTCGAGCAGGCCGGACCGGCGGCGTACGCGCGGACGTCCCCGCCGGACGGCATGCCCGGACCGCTGCTGCCCGCCGGCCTCGCCGACGCCGGAGCCGAACAGCTCACCGACGTCGAACGCCGCCTGCGCGCCGAACTCGCCGGCCTGGAGTCCGCCCGCCGCGCCGAACGCCGGTACGACGAGATCACCGCCGAGCGCGCCGCCCTCGACAGGGAGGCCCGCGCCGCCGAGGAGGCCGCCGGGGACGACGCCGCCTGGCTGGCCGGCTGGGAGCCGCGCCGCGCCGCGCTCCGGCAGCACGTCGAGGACGCCCAGGAGGCCGCCGCCCGCGCCGAACAGCTCGCCGGCCGGCTCGATCCCGCCCGCCGCCGGCTCGCCGCCGCCCGTCGCCGCGACGACTTGGCCGCGGAACTCGCCACCGCCCGCGAGCGCCTGACGGAGGCCCGCGAGCGGCGCAACGAGGCTCACGAGCACTGGCTCGACGTCAAGTCCCGCCGTCTGCGCGGCATCGCCGCCGAACTCGCCGCCGCCCTCGCCCCCGGCGCGCCCTGCCAGGTCTGCGGCTCCCCGCACCACCCCGACCCGGCCCGCACGACCGCCGGCCACGTCGACCGGGCCGCCGAGGAGGCCGCCCACGACGCCTACACCCGCGCCGACGAATTCCGTACGGAGGCGGAGACCGCCGTCGCCGCCACGGCGGAGGCCTGGGAGGCCGCGCGCGAGCAGGCTCACGCAGGCGCCTCCGGGGACCCGGTGGCCGAGGACCCGCCCGTCGGCGCGCTCCTCCGGGAGGTGGAGACCCTGGCGCGTGCCCACGCGGACGCCCACGCCGTCGCCGCCCGCACCCACGCCGTACGGGAGGCCCTCGCCCGCGCCGAGTACGAGTACGAACAGCGCGCCGGCGCCCAGCGCGAGGCCGAGCGGCGGGCCGCCGCCCGGACCTCCCGGCGCGAGACGCTGGAAAGCCAGCAGACGGCCCTGGCCGACGAACTGGCCCAGGCCCGCGGGCAGTCCGGCAGCGTCGCCGCCCGGGCCGCGCTCCTGGAACGGTGGATCACCCGGCTGACCGGGGCGGCCGAGGCGGTCCAGGCCGCCGAGACCACCGCCCGCGGCCTGAAGGAAGCCGACGACCGGCTGGCCGACGCCGCGTACAAGGCCGGGTTCGAGACCCCCGCCCGGGCCGCCGACGCCCTGCTCGACGAGTCCGTCCGGCGCACCCTCCAGCAGCGCGTCGACGCCTGGCGGGCCGAGGCCGCCGCCGTCGCCGACCGGCTCGCCGAACCCGCCACCGCGGCCGCCGCGGCGCTGCCGCCCGCCGACCCGGCCGCCGCCGAAGCCGCGTACGGCACCGCCGAACGCGCCCTGCGCGAGGCCGCCACCGCGCTCGCCGCCGCCCGCGAGCGGGAGACCGCGCTGTCCCGGCTGTCCCGGGACGCCGACACCGAGGTCCGCCGACTCGGGCCGCTGCGCGAGGAGTACGAGCGGGTGACCCGGCTCGCCACCCTCACCGCCGGCACCTCGGCGGAGAACGAGCGCCGGATGCGCCTGGAGTCGTACGTGCTCGCCGCCCGCCTCGAACAGGTCGCGGCCGCCGCCACCGCCCGGCTGCGGCGGATGTCCGCCGGCCGCTACACGCTGGTCCACTCCGACGCCCGCAGCGGCGGCCGGCGCGCCGGACTCGGGCTGCACGTGGTCGACGCCTGGACCGGTGCCGAACGCGACACCGCGACCCTCTCCGGCGGCGAGACCTTCTTCGCCTCCCTCGCCCTCGCCCTCGGCCTCGCCGACGTCGTCACCGACGAGGCCGGCGGGGTCCGGCTCGACACCCTCTTCATCGACGAGGGCTTCGGCAGCCTCGACGACCAGAGTCTCGACGAGGTCCTCGACGTCCTCGACTCCCTGCGCGAACGCGACCGCAGCGTCGGCATCGTCAGCCATGTCGCCGACCTGCGCCGCCGGGTCCACGCGCAGTTGGAGGTCGTCAAGGAACGGCACGGTTCGGCGGTCCGGCAGCAGGGCGTCTGACCCGGCTTTTTTGGTGCGGCGGTACGGGGTGGGGCTGTCGGGCCCGGGCGATCGGGAGCCACAGGGCGGCAAAGACGCGTACGGTCAGTGAACGCTTGTTCTCATGGGGTGGCCGAGGACCGAGAGGCGGGGTGGGCATGGCGGGGATCAGTCGCCGGGGATTGCTGCGTGGTGGAGTGGTGGTGGGTGCGGCCACAGTCGTGGGAGGGACGACGTCGGCGGCGCGGGCCGCGGCCTCCGGCGTCAATCCGTCCGTCGCGGGTGAGGCGGCCCACGTCCGCGCTCTGCGCCAGGCACTGGACGACGCGGCGGCGGGCATCGCCGGCCCGGACGGCGTCGACGACACGGGCCGGATCATCGTGAAGGCCGGGTACGCGGGCGTCCCCACGTACACGCTGCTCGACACCCTGGTCATCGGCGGCGGCACGGTGCTGGACGCGACCGGCGCCCGGTTCGTCGCCAAGTTCGGCACCAGCACGCGGAATTACACGCTCGACCGGAAGAACCAGCACTCGCCCGCTCCCGTCTACACGACGGATGCCCAGGGCGTGTTCACCGCGCCCGCGGTCAGCGGGGCCAAGGCCGCCACCATGCTGATCAACCACGTCCCCGGCTCCGCCACGACGGGCTACTCGGCCCCCGGCGACATCAAGGTCAAGGGCGGCGAATGGGACCCGATATGGGCGTGGGTGTCGGCGGACACGGGTCCGGCGCGGGCCCGTGCCGACAAGGCGCCGCCGATGAACGCGCTGACCTTCATCCACACCGAGGACGTCGAGGTCGAAGGCGTGACGGTCTGGAACGTCAAGTGGTGGCACGCCGTCGAACTCAACGCCGTGCGACGGGGCGCGGTCCGCGACTGCTTCTTCAAGGGCTGGGTCGAGGACCCGACCCAGGGCCTGTGGCACGGCGAGGCCGTCCAGCTCGACCTGCCCCTGCCCGGCAACACCTGGGCCGGCGCCAGTGACGGCACCCCGACCGTGGACGTACAGGTCCAGCGCAACTCCGCGGGCGCGTCCGGCTCCCAGCCGTCCTGGGCCAAGCTGGTCGGCTCGCACACCGGCGGTCAGGAGGTCGGCCAGGTGCACGCGCGCGTGCTGATCGAGGGCAACGTCGTGGACGACGCCAAGTGGGACGCCGTCGGCGCGATGAACACCACCGGCATCACCGTCCGCGGCAACACGATCAACAACAGCTGCGGCGGCGTCTACGTCGGTTCCCTCACGGCGAAGACGGCCGGCCAGCCGCCGGTCCCGGTCGGGCCGAACCCCGTCGTGGGCGTCGACATCGTCGACAACCGGGTGACGGTGGCGGCGGGCGCCTCGGGGGCCCGGCGCGACGCGGTCCGCGTGACCGCGGACACGGCCGGGTTCGTCTCGCCGGTGAGCGACGTCGCGGTCACCGGCAACACGGTCGGTGGCGGAGGCTTCTCCTACAGCGCGAACGTCACCTTCCGATCCGGCACCACGCCACAACGCTGACGGCCGGCGGGCGTGGCGGCGGGGTTCCCGGTGTGTCTTCACGCGGCTCCCGGCGGCGGCCACCATGGCTGTATGTCCCAGCCCGCAGACGCCACGCCCGTGGTCTCGATGTCGAACAGCGATCTCGCCGGGCACGACCGGTTCGGCTGGTACGCCGACGTGGTGCGTGACGGAATCGCTCCCCTCACCCTGTCCAGTCCGTACGCCGCCGATTTCACGGCGCGGGTCGAGGCCACCAGGATCGGTGCCGCGCAACTGGCCGCGTTCTCGTTCCTGCCCTTGAGCGCGGTCCGGACCCCCACGGACATCCGGCGCGGTGATCCCGAGACGTACCAGCTGGGACTGGTCGAACGCAGTCCCATGCGGGCGACACAGCGGCGTGAGACGAGCGCCGTCCAGGTCGGCGGACTGGTCTTCTTCGACACGTCCTATCCGCTGGAGGCCGAATTCCCGGATCTCGGGGGCGAGGTCGTCGTCACCATCCTCCGGCTGCCCAAGCGTTCGTTTCCGCTGCCGAGCGGTCACGTGGACCGGCTGCTGTGCCGGCCGCTGAACTCGGGGAGCGTCACCGGCGCGCTGCTGCGCCACTTCATGGCCGCGGCTCTGCACCACGTCGACGACCGGTCGGTGAACGAGAACCTCCGCCTCGGCGGTATCGCGGTCGATCTGGCCGCGGCGTTTCTCGCCGGGCATCTGGATTCCGGCGCCCTGCTTCCGGCCGAGACCCGGAACAGGGCCCTGGTGGCCAGGATCGACGCCTTCATCGACGCGAACCTCGGCGATCCCCGCCTCACCCCGGCCGTCATCGCCGCACGGCACCACCTGTCGGTCCGCGCGCTGCACGCGTTGTTCCGCACCGAGCCGAACGCCGTCATGGGCACGGTGCGCCTGCGGCGGCTCGAACGCTGCCGGGAAGCCCTTCGCGACCCCCTGCTGAAGGACCAGCCGATCAGTGCGATCGCCGCGCGCTGGGGTTTCGGCAGCCCTGCGGAGTTCAGCCGCGTGTTCCGGAGAACGTACGGGATCACACCCAGGGAGTTCCGGAACGAACGCGGCCGGGAGAGTCCCTGGTGATCGCCCAAGACGTCCTCCGCCGTGCGCGGCACGGCGGAGGCGCGGTCCACGCCGGGGCTCAGAGCTTCGAGATCTCCTCGACCAGGTCGTCGAGGCCCAGCGGTCCCTGCGACAGCGCCGCCATGTGCCAGGCCTTCGCGTCGAACGCGTCGCCGTGCGCGGCCCGCGCGTTGGCGCGGCCGAGCAGCCAGGCGCGCTCGCCGAGCTTGTAGCCGATCGCCTGTCCGGGCATGGAGAGATAGCGGGTCATCTCGCTCTCCACGAACGCCGGCGGCCGGCTGCTGTGCCGCTGGAAGAACTCCTGGGCGAGGGCCGGCGTCCACCGCTCGCCCGGCCGGAACGGAGAGTCCGCCGGGATCTCCAGCTCCAGGTGCATGCCGATGTCCACGATCACCCGGCACGCCCGCATCATCTGCGCGTCCAGGTAACCCAGCCGCCGCTCCGGGTCCTTGAGGAAGCCCAGTTCGTCCATCAGCCGCTCCGCGTACAGCGCCCAGCCCTCGGTGTTGGCGCTGACCTTGCCGACCGTCGCCTGGTAGCGGGACAGCCGGTCGGCCATGTGCGTCCACTGCGCGAGCTGGAGGTGATGGCCGGGCACGCCCTCGTGGTACCAGGTCGACACCAGGTCGTACACCGGGAAGCGGGTCTGCCCGTCCACCGGCAGCCAGGTGCGGCCGGGGCGGGTGAAGTCCTCCGACGGGCCGGTGTAGTACGGGGCCGCCGCGCCGCCCGGCGGTGCGATCCGCGACTCCACCCGCCGTACCCGGTCGACCAGTTCGAAGTGGGTGCCGTCGAGTGCCTCGATCGCCTCGTCCATCAGACGCTGCAGCCACTCCTGGACCTCGGCCACACCTTCGATGTGCGCGCCGTGCTCGTCGAGGTGGGCCAGCGCCTGCCACGGGTCGGCTCCGGGCAGGATCCGGTCGGCCTCGTGCCGCATCTCGCCGAGCAGCCGGTGGTACTCGGACCAGCCGTACGCGTACGCCAGATCCAGGTCCAGGTCGGTGCCGTTGAAGAAGCGCGACCAGCGCTGGTAGCGATCGCGTCCCACGGTGTCGGGCGCGCCGGCCACGGCCGGGGCGTACACGTCCCGCATCCAGTCCCGCAGCGCCACGATCGCCCGGTCCGCGGCCGCCCCGGCCTCGGCCAGTTCGCGGCGCAGTTCCCCGGGCACCGCGCCGTCCGTGCCGTCGTCGCCCAGGGTGTCGGCCTCGCTCGCGAAGGTCGCGAACCAGCCGCGGACCTCCGCCTTCGTACCGGCCTCGCCTCCGTCGGCCGCGCCCGTACCGGCCTCGCCCGCGCCGACCGTGTCCGTACCGCCCTCGCCCGCCCATTCGGTGAGCTGCCCGACGAACGTCTCCGTGGCGCGCGGCCCGCCCCGCATGCCCCGTTCGAGACCGAGCTCCAGCGACTCCCGGTACCCCTCCAGCGCCGCCGGAACGGCGCGCAGCCGGGCGGCGACGGCCGTCCAGTCCGCCACGGTCGCGGTCGGCAGCACGGTGAAGGAGATCCGCACGCTGTGCGCGGGGGAGCGCAGGTTGCTGACCGCGCACAGGTTCTCGTCCGCGTCGTGGACGAGGAGCTGGGCCGTCAGCCGCTCCCGCAGCAGCCGGGCGCAGCGCCGCTCCGCCTCGTCCCCCGCGCCGGGCTGCCGTTCGGCCTCGTCGAGCCGCTCCAGGGTGTCCCGGGTGAGCGTGGCGAGGGCCTCCAGGCCGGCGGGGGAGAAGTCGGGCAGCCGGCCCGCGCTCTCCTGGACTCCCAGATAGGTTCCGGTGATCGGGTCGAGTTCGATGAGCGCGTCGACGTAGTCGTCGGCGACCTGACGGGGGAGCACGGTGAGGGAAGTCTCAGGCATGAACTCATCCTGGCCCGTTCGCCGCGGCGACGTCACCCTCGGACGATCTCATGCGATCTCAGTCGGCTGACAAATGAGCACCCGGGACGGGCGGCAGCAGCGGACCGCACTCCCACTGCTGGAAGATCAGCCGGGTCTCCACCCGGGCCACCTCGCGCCGTGAGGTGAACTCGTCGAGGACGAGTCGTTGCAGGTCGGCCGGGTCGGCGACGGCCACGTGGATCAGGTAGTCGTCCGGGCCGGTGAGATGGAACAGCGCCCGGGACTCCGGCAGGGCCCTGATCCGTTCGACGAACGGCCCGATCAGCTCCCGCCGGTGCGGGCGTACCTGGACGAGGAGCAGGGCCTCCAGTCCTCGGCCGAGTTTGGCCGGATTCAGTTGTAGCCGGTGCCCGAGGACCACGCCGGTGCGGCGCAGCCGCGCCACCCGGTCCAGACACGTGGAGGCGGCGACTCCGACCTCGGCGGCAAGCTCCCGGTAGGTGGTCCGGGCGTCGTTCTGCAGGAGGCGAAGAATGTGCAGATCGACCGTGTCCAGTACGACAGAATCGGCCATCGGCCGAACGTAGCACGGGACTTCACCGCTTCTGCCCGGGACACGTTCACAGTTCCGCGCATGGACACCTCCATGGACGCCTTCGACTCCTCCCCGTCGGCCGCCGCCCCCACCCGGGCCCTGGCCACCGAAGCCGTGCACGCCGGCCGCGACGACCTCGCGGAGCTGGGCCTGCACGCCCCGCCGCTCGATCTGTCCACCACCTACCCGTCGTACGACTCCCGGGCGGAGGCCGCCCGGATCGACGCGTTCGCCACCTGCGGCGCGCTGCCGGAGGGTTCGCCGGTCTACGCCCGGCTCGGCAACCCGACGACCGACCGTTTCGAGACCGCCCTCGCCCGCCTGGAGGGCACGGACGCGTCGGTCGCGTTCGCCAGCGGCATGGCCGCGCTCAGCGCCGTCCTGCTCAGCCGGGCGAGCCTCGGCCTGCGGCACGTCGTCGCCGTCCGCCCGCTCTACGGGTGCAGCGACCACCTGCTGAACGCCGGGCTGCTCGGCACCGAGGTCACCTGGACCGACCCGGCCGGCGTCGCCGCCGCCCTCCGCCCGGACACCGGTCTGGTGATGGTGGAGACGCCGGCCAACCCGACCCTCGCCGAGGTCGACATCCGGGCCCTCGCGCACTCCTGCGGCACCGTGCCGCTGCTCGTCGACAACACCTTCGCCACCCCGGTCCTGCAGCGGCCGGTCGAGCTGGGTGCCCGGATGGTGCTGCACAGCGCCACCAAGTACCTGGGCGGGCACGGCGACGTGATGGGCGGGGTCGTCGCCTGCGACGAGGAGCTGGCCGGCCCGCTGCGCCAGGTGCGGTTCGCGACCGGCGGGGTGCTCCACCCGCTCGCCGGCTATCTGCTGCTGCGCGGTCTGTCGACGCTGCCGGTACGGGTCCGGGCGGCGTCGGCGACCGCGGCCGAACTGGTCCGCCGGCTGGCCGCCGACCCGCGGGTCGCCCGGGTGCACTACCCGAGGATCGGCGGCGCGATGATCGCCTTCGAGGTGCACGGGGATCCGCACCGGGTGATCGCCGGGGTCCGGCTCGTCACCCCGGCGGTCAGCCTCGGCAGTGTCGACACCCTGATCCAGCACCCGGCCTCGATCAGCCACCGCATCGTGGACGCCGACGGCCGGCACGAGGGCGGGATCAGCGACCGGCTGCTGCGGATGTCGGTCGGCCTGGAGGACGTCGAGGACCTGTGGAGCGACCTGTTCCAGGCCCTGGGCGAGTACCCCGGCGGTGCCGCGGCGGCCGCGCACGAGGAGCCGGCCGTCCGCGTCTGACCGGCCGTCCGCGTCCGACCCGCTGACCGACTGGCGTACCGCCGGAGCCTTCTCGGCTCCTCGGCGGTACGCCGGGTGGGTCAGGGGCGCTCGGTTTCCTGACCCGGCGCTCCGGCGCGCGCCCCGGCGGGGGTGGCGGCGGC
>NZ_JBEYHT010000087.1:0-25926 GCF_040635425.1 Streptomyces laurentii
GCGGAAGGCTTCACCGGAGCCGTATAACGCTGGGCCACCAGACGGGCCACCGCCGCGTTACCCACCGCCCCCTGCAAACGCTGCACACTGTGGGGCGAGATCCGATCAGCCCGGCCCCGGACAGGCGCGACAGCGTCGGAACGGTCCGTCGCCTTCCCCGGGGACTCCTTCATCCGTCGCCTCCCGGAACGACACCGCACCACAACCGAACACGGGCAACGGCGTCTGCCGATCGTGATCGCATGCCCAGCCTGCCCACGCGACCACCCCGACCCGAGGGGCGCCGAGCCCGAACCTGGTTCCGGCTGTCTTGCCCCATCGGGCAGCCCACGCTGCCCAGACAGACCGGACAGCCCGGTCGCGAGGCCACGCCCCGGCCGCCGGCCCACCGCCCCTGATGCCGAAAGGCGGGAACGGCCAGGGCCGTTCCCGCCTTCCTCTACCTCGCGAATCGGACGGGTGTCAGTGCTCCGAGCGGTGCATCGGCGGCGCCGTGAGCCTCTCCGGGACCGGAGCGAACAGCACCGCGCGCGCCACGGCCGGCGCGAACAGTCCGCTCAGCGGACCGGTCAAGGCCACCGCCGCGCGGAAGGCCGCCCCGACCGCCGGGTGGGTCGGCGTCAGATCCTGCACCCGGCGCATGTACCAGCCGGTCGCCTTGTCCAGCGGCTTGCCGCGCACCGCGTTCCCGGTCGCGCCCGGCATCTTCCGGTCGGCGCCCGCCGAGATGTCCCACGCCTGCCGCGACGCCTCGAACAGCGCCTTCTGCACCCGCTCGGTGGTCGGCACCCGCTTCCGGTCGCCGAGCGCGTCGCGCAGCGCCAGCGCGCTGAGCGCTGCGACCGCCATGCCCTGCCCGTAGATCGGGTTGAAGCAGGTCAGCGCGTCGCCGGTGGCGAGGAAGCCGGCCGGGCGGCGGCCGGGACGGTCGTAGCGGCGGCGGATGTTGGCGGTCTGGCGGAAACCGTGGACCGGCGACAGCGGCTCGGCCCGGGAGATCCAGTCGGCCACCACCGGGTGCGGCAGTTTGCGCGCGTACGTCTCGAACGCCTCCTCGTCCGTGGACGGCATGTCGCCGCGGACTCCGGAGAGGGTGACCAGATGGCGGCCGTCGCCGAGGGGCAGCACGACGCCCGCGTACGTCTGCGTGGGGCCGGGGACGACGTAGATGCCGAGGGCGTCCGTGGTGGAATCGCCGACGGGGGAGCGGAACACCCGGGTGGCGTAGCCCAGGCCGGTGTCCAGCGTCTCCTCGTGCGGCGCCTCGGCGCCGATGCCCGCCAGCCAGTCCGCCGCCTTCGACGAGCGGCCGGAGGCGTCCACCACCAGATCGGCCTCCAGGCGGCGCGGCTCCCGGCCGGACCTCCCGCCCTCACCCGTACTTTCACCGGTGCCCCCGCCCCCGCCCGCTCCCCGCTCGCGCAGCAGCACCCCCCGTACCCGGGTGGAATCACCGATGAGCCCGGTGACCTCGGTGCCCTCGATCCGTTCGATCCGCGGGTCGGCGAACACCCGTTTGCGCGCCAGCCAGTCGATCTGCGAGCGCGGTCCGGAGTAGAAGTGCACCATCGGGTCGGTGCGCGGGAACCACTGCCCGTTCTGCCACTGCACCATGTCCTCGGGCATCCCGACCCGGGGCGCGCCGAGCGCGCGCAGTTCGTCCACGAAGCCGGGCAGCAGCCGGTCGAGTGCCCGCTGGCCGCCTTCGATCAGTACGTGGAGATGGCGTCCCTGCGGGACACCGGGCCGTGGGTCCGGCCCTTCCGGAAATCGGTCGCGCTCGACGACCGTGACTCTCTCGGCGTGTTCGCTCAGCACCCGGGCTGCCAGCAGACCCGCGAGACTTCCCCCGACGACCACCGCGTGACGTGTCCTGCGGGGCCTCAACTCGTCGACCATCCTCGCCCTTTCGCGTGGTGGATCCACGCCCCGTGGATCCGTCCGGTCTCGGTTGGTGACCAGTATCCACGGCGGTGCGCGACGAGGGTCGGGTTCAGGCCTCGTGGCCGACGTCCGTCGGTTGCGGCGTCCCACCGATCCGGTCGCCGCCGAGTTCCGACAGGGCGTCCGTGAGCCAGTGCACCCAGAACCGCTCCAGGTCGATGCCGCCCCGCAGGACGAGATGGCGCAGCCGGTCCGGCTCGCTGGTCCGGCGCGCGGGCGGGAAGTCCCGTACCTCGATGTCCAGGTATTCCGCCAACTGCCGCTGATGCAGGGCGAGATGGCGTTCCAGCTCTTCCCGCAGGCCATGGCCGCCGACCACCGCGGCCGCCCGCATCCGCAGGATCAGCGCCGAGCGCATCGGTTTCGGATCCTCGGGGACGTCCACCCAGGCGGCCAGCTCGGCCCGGCCGGCGGGCAGCACCTCGTACTCCTTCTTCTGCCCGCGCGCGGGGACGGGAGCGGGCAGGGCACGGATGTACCCCGCCTGTTCCAGCTTCCCGAGTTCGCGATAGATCTGCTGGTGCGTGGCCGACCAGAAGTAGCCGATCGACCGGTCGAAACGGCGGGTCAGTTCGAGGCCGGAGGACGGCTTCTCGAGCAGGGCCGTGAGGATCGCGTACGGGAGGGACATGGACGCATCCTAGGTTCGACCGGTCGTGGCGCAGGGCCGCGCGCATGCGGTGCGCGCGGCCCGTGTACGGCTCGCGCGAGCCGGTCAGAGGGCGGCGGCGAGCCGCGTGCCCTGGTCGATCGCCCGCTTGGCGTCCAGTTCGGCGGCGACGTCCGCGCCGCCGATCAGGTGCGCCGTACGGCCGGCGGCGGTCAGCGCCTCGTACAGGTCGCGGCGCGGCTCCTGGCCGGTGCACAGCACCACCGTGTCGACCGGCAGGACCTGCTGCTCGCCGTCGACCGTGAGGTGCAGGCCCGCGTCGTCGATCCGGTCGTACGTGACGCCCGCGACCATGGTGACGCCGCGGTGCTTCAGCTCGGTGCGGTGGATCCAGCCGGTGGTCTTGCCGAGGCCCGCGCCGACCTTGGTGGTCTTGCGCTGGAGCAGGTGCACCTGGCGCGGCGGGCGGGGCCGCTCGGGCGTGCGCAGTCCGCCCGCGGCGGCGTACGTGGTGTCGACGCCCCACTGGCGGAAGTACGTCTCGGGGTCCCGGCTCGCGCCCTCGCCGCCGTCCGTGAGGAACTCGGCGACGTCGAAGCCGATGCCGCCGGCGCCGAGGACCGCGACCCGCTCGCCGACGGGCACGCCGTCGCGCAGCACGTCCAGGTAGCCGACCACGCTCGGGTGGCCGACGCCCTCGATCGCGGGGACGCGCGGGGTGACGCCGGTGGCGACGACGACCTCGTCGTACTCCGCCAGGTCGTCCGCCGTCACGTACGTGTTCAGGCGGACGTCGACGCCGCGCTCGGCGAGCTGGACCCGGAAGTAGCGCAGGGTCTCGTCGAACTCCTCCTTGCCGGGCACCCGCCGGGCCACGTTCAGCTGCCCGCCGATCTCTGCGCCGGCGTCGAACAGGGTGATCGTGTGGCCGCGCTCGGCGGCCGACACCGCGCAGGCGAGACCGGCCGGGCCGGCGCCGACGACGGCGATCCGCTTGGCGAGCCGGGTGGGGGAGAGGACCAGCTCGGTCTCGTGGCAGGCCCGCGGGTTCACCAGGCAGGAGGTGATCTTCATGCTGAAGGTGTGGTCCAGGCACGCCTGGTTGCAGCCGATGCAGGTGTTGATGGTCTCGGCGCGGCCGGCGGCGGCCTTGGCGACGAACTCCGGGTCGGCGAGGAACGGGCGGGCCATGGACACCATGTCGGCCCGGCCCTCGGCAAGGACCTGCTCGGCGACCTCGGGGGTGTTGACCCGGTTGCCGGTGACCAGCGGCACCGACACCGCGCCCATCAGCCGCTTCGTCACCCAGGTGTAGGCGCCGCGCGGCACGGAGGTGGCGATGGTGGGGATCCGGGCCTCGTGCCAGCCGATGCCGGTGTTGATGATCGTCGCGCCGGCCGCCTCGATCTCCTTGGCGAGGGCCACCACCTCGTCGAGGGTGGAGCCGCCGGGGACCAGGTCGAGCATGGAGAGGCGGTAGACGACGATGAAGTCCTCGCCGACCCGCTCGCGGATACGGCGCACGATCTCCCGCGGGAAACGCGTCCGGTTCTCGTACGAGCCGCCCCAGCGGTCGGTGCGCCGGTTGGTCGCGGCGGCGATGAACTCGTTGATCAGGTAGCCCTCGGAGCCCATCACCTCGACGCCGTCGTACCCGGCCTCGCGGGCCAGCTCGGCGCAGCGGGCGTAGTCCTCGATGGTCTGCTCGACCTCGCTGTCGGTCAGCTCGTTCGGCACGAAGGGGCTGATGGGCGCCTTGAGGGCGCTGGGCGCGACCAGGCCCTCGTGGTACGCGTACCGGCCGAAGTGCAGGATCTGCATCGCGATCCGGCCGCCCTCGGCGTGCACGGCGTCGGTGATGAGGCGGTGCTCGGCGGCCTCCTCGGGGGTCGTCAGCTTCGCGCCGCCGTCCCACGGCCGGCCGGCCTCGTTGGGGGCGATGCCGCCGGTGACGATCAGGCCGACGCCGCCCCGGGCCCGCTCCGCGTAGAACGCGGCCATGCGCGCGAAGCCGTGCTCGGCTTCCTCCAGGCCGACGTGCATGGAGCCCATCAGGACCCGGTTGGGCAGGGTGGTGAAGCCCAGGTCCAGCGGGCTGAGCAGATGCGGGTACGGGGTGTTCGGGGCCATGGGGGCGCCTCCTCGCGCGGGGTCGTCACCGACTGTTGTAGACGACCGGCCGATGCTTGTGCAACAAGTTGCATAACGAGGGTGGGGCGATGTGCCCGACGCCACAGCGCCGAGGCCGCAGCCCCGGGCCGCACCCCGCCGTACGAGGGCAGGCCGCATGACGGCAGCCCGTACGACGGCAGTCCGTACGACGGCATGGGTACGGCCCGAGGCGGACGGCTCACACCTTGCGGTAGTCGTACGCCTCCGACGCCGCGGCCACCACCGCGTCCAGATCGCCCCCGACGCTCGCCGCCACCAGAGCGGCCACCGCGCCCTCCACGAGCGGGGCGTCCACCAGCCGCGACCCCTCCGGCAGCTCGTCCCCCTCCGCGAGCAGCGCCTTCACCGTGAGGACCGCGCTGCCGAGATCGACCAGGAGTGCCACCCCGGCGCCCTCGTCCACCCGCTTCACCGCTTCGGCGATCAGCTCCGCGTTGGTGCCCAGACCGCCGTCCGGAGTCCCGCCCGCCGGTGCGATCGGCGCCGTGTCCCCGCCGCCCGCCAGACCACGCGCCAGCTCGGCGACCGCCGCGGCGACCGCCGCGCTGTGCGACACCAGCACGATCCCGACCCGGTGCGCCGACCCGCTCATGCCGCCACCTCCGCGAGGGTGGCGATCAGCAACGCCGACGAGGTCGCCCCCGGATCCTGATGCCCGCGCGACCGCTCACCCAGATAACTGGCCCGGCCCTTGCGCGCCAGCAGGGGGACGGTCGCCAGCGCGCCCGCCTCCGCCGCCTCCCGGGCCGCCGCGAACGACGTCCCCAGTGCCTCGGCCGCCGGTGTCAGCGCGTCCAGCATCGTCTTGTCGCCCACCTGCGCCCCGCCGAGCTGCGCCACCGCGGCCACTCCGGCCGCCAGCGCCTCGGCGAGCGCGGCCCGCGACACCACCGGGGCGTCGCCCAGCGTCTTGCCGGCCCGGCGCAGCAGCGTCCCGTACAGCGGGCCGGACGCGCCGCCCACCGTCGAGATCAGCTGCCGTCCGGCGGTGGCGAGCACCGCGCCCGGCGTGGCCGGCGGCTCCTTCTCCAGGGTCGCGGCCACCGCCGCGAATCCCCGCTTGAGATTGGCACCGTGATCCGCGTCGCCGATCGCCGAGTCCAGTTCGGTCAGCCGGTCCGCCTCCCGGTCCACGGCGCTCGCCGCCGCCGTCATCCAGGCGCGGAAGAACTCCGCGTCGTACTCCGTCTCCCCGGCCATGTCCGCCGACCTCTCCACCGTCGCCCTGCCTGTCGTGCGCGGCTTGTCGCTTTCCCTGTCCTTGTCCCTGGCGCTGTCGCTGCCGTACGTCTCGTCGCCGGCGTGCTCCGGCGCGGCGCCGCTCACCGGCCCCACCGCAGCGCGGGCGTGCTCACCGGCGCGTCCCACAGTCGCAGCGTCTCCTCGTCCGCCTCGCACAGCGTCACCGAGCAGCCCGCCATGTCCAGCGAGGTCACGTAGTTGCCGACCAGGGTGCGCGCGACCGGCACCCGGCGCTCGCCCAGCACCCGCTGGACCTCCGCGTTGAACCCGTACAGCTCCAGGAGCGGCGTCGCCCCCATCCCGTTCACCAGAGCGAGCACCGGTCCGCGTGGGCGCAGATCGTCCAGGACCGCGTCGACGGCGAAGTCCGCGATCTCCCGCGAGGTCATCATCGGCCGCCGCTCCCGGCCCGGCTCCCCGTGGATGCCGATGCCCAACTCCAGTTCGCCCTCCGGGAGATCGAAGGTCGGCGAGCCCTTCGCCGGGGTCGTGACCGCGCTCAGCGCCACCCCGAAGCTCCGGGAACGCTCGTTGACCCGGCGGGCGATCGACTCCACGCGTTCCAGCGGCGCGCCCTCCTCGGCGGCCGCGCCCGCGATCTTCTCCACGAACAGCGTGGCACCGGTGCCCCGGCGTCCGGCCGTGAACAGGCTGTCGGTCACGGCGACGTCGTCGTCGACGAGGACCTTGGCGATCTGGATGCCCTCGTCCTCCGCCAGCTCCGCGGCCATCTCGAAGTTGAGCACGTCACCGGTGTAGTTCTTCACCACGAACAGCACTCCGGCGCCGCTGTCGACGGCGGCCGCCGCCCGCACCATCTGGTCCGGTACCGGGCTCGTGAAAATTTCCCCGGGGCACGCGCCCGCGAGCATCCCCGGACCCACGAAACCGGCGTGCAGCGGCTCGTGCCCCGACCCGCCGCCGGACACCAGCGCCACCTGCCCGGCCACCGGGGCGTCGCGCCGCAGCACGACCCGGTTCTCCACGTCCACGGTCAGCTCGGGATGCGCGGCGGCCATCCCGCGCAGCGCGTCCGCGACCACGGTCTCCGGCACATTGATCAACATCCTCATGGATACCTCCTGGTGAACTGAGCAAGCAAGGTGCTGTGCTGGGTTTCGGCAGGGCATGGCAGGTGTGCTGATTTTTGATCTTGGCGGTTCATGGCAGTTCATGGCGCTGCAGGGCGGTTCTGTGCGGTACTGACGCTGACCGCAATGCTGACTTAACTGACGCAGTGACAGGTTTACGTCGTAAGAGTGCTCTTCGCGCATGCGCATCGTGGTGGAATTATCGACGCCCGACTGTGTACACGCACTGAGGTGGAAGGTATCGGGATGCGCGGCTTCCGGCAGGGCTTCGCCTCGAACTCCCGGGGCCTTCGGCGCATCCGCGGAGCCCTCGCCCACTGGGCCCTGCCACAGGGTCAAACGCGAATGACGGCCATCGAGGCAAGGGCACCAGCCGCGCACTCACAGAAGCAGCGCAAACCCGCTGGTGACAACGGCCATCGGTCCGTTTGCGGGTGAGAGCGGCCCGGGATGGGAGTACTCGGTTCATCCGGCGGGCCGATGCGCCTCTACGCTGCCTCGCATGGCAGTCGAACCCCATGTCCTGCAACGCGACGGCCTCCTTCGTGCCGCCGGGCCGACTGGTCCGGCATCGTGGAGAACCTGACTGATTCACTGGCGACGTGGCCCGCCCTCGCCTGCGACCTGCGCAAGACCATCGATCAGCGTGTGCGCGATCACGAGATCCGCCTGCTGCTCAGCTACATTCTCGGCGACCAGGGCAAGGGCCCGCTCGGAGTCGACTGCTCCGCATGACGCTTCCTGGAGTCAGCGGTCAGGCTGCCACCAGGGCGGCGATCCGACCGGTGGGCCCGGCGGCCGAGGAGGCGATGAACCGGGCCTTCAGCCGCGAGGAGACCCAGCTCGGCACGCTTGCCGGCGTCCCCGTCCGGGGGAGGTGGATCCGAGGTGACGTCCTCGGCGAGACGCGGCACGAGGTATTGCTCGGAGTCCTGGGCGAGCGTGTGGAGCTGGACCGCCGTGCCCAGCGCGAGCGGCCGGCCACCCTGACGGGAGACCGGCTCGACACGTTCCTCGACGGCCGCCTGCTCACGGTCGTACGTCCGGTCGACGGCCCGCAGCCGAGCTGGGACCGGATCAGCGCGGAGCTGCTGGAGTAGCCTTGATGCCCGTCTCCGGCGCCTCTGTCAGCGGGCCGGCACGATTCCGATCGTGACGGCTGCTTGCCGCACCTGGCTACTTCTGGCCCCGGATCAGTGCCCACGTGAGGTCGGCGACCTCGGCCACACTCATGCCGTTCCCGTTCCCGTTCCCGCCGCCGCCGCCGTCCTCGCCCTCGCCGTCGAAGTCGCCACGGGTCCAGCGGCCGATGACCGCCAGCACGGCCCCGCTGAGGAAGTGTGCGCGCACCTGGAGCGCCGTCTCGTGGGGCGAGCCTGGGGGCTCGGCCGTCAGTTGCTCGAACCACGCCTGCGCCAGGAGGTGTTCGAGGCGGGTGGCGCAGCGTGCGCTGCCGTCCTCGCCGAGCATTTGGCGGTAGACGGCGCGGTGCTGGTCGACCTGGGCGAACAGGCTGATCAGATGCGTCGGAGTGGCGTCGGGCAGGGCGTGCGTGTCCACGGACAACCGGCAGGCGCGGGCCGCCTCGACCACTCCCTCCATCGTCGATTCGGTGGCGTCGAGCAGCAGGTCCTCACGGTCCTTGTAGTGCAGGTAGACCGTGGCCCGGTTCACCTCGGCACGCTGGGCGATGTCGCTCATGGTGATGCTGTCCAGGTCCTTCTCCGTCGAGAGGTCCAGGACGGCGGCCCGCAGCAGCGCCCTGGTCCGCCGGGCGCGGGGGTCGAGTGAGGTGCCGCGGGTGCTTGAGCTGTTCGCCATGAGGTCACGTTTCCATATCGTGTGACGGAAATGCAACGTTCGTCTTTTGAGTGGCGGTCATCGCCAGTCGCCCATTGCTTCGGTCGCTTCGGTCGTGCAGCCGGCCACATACGTGTGGCGACGGCACCCGAGGTCACGCCGACGAGGGCCCGCCCGCCGTGCCGTACTCGGGATTCATCGCGGCGGCGATCCGCAGATGCGGCGTGGCTTCCTCCTTGGCCCCCTGTCGTTCCAGGGTCCGGCCCAGCAGTAGCCGGGCATACGCGTCGTCGGGGTTCTGCGCCACCAGCGTCTCCAGCTCGCCGCGCGCCCGCGAGAGCTGCGCCGAGTGGAAGTGGGCACGCGCGGCGAGCATCCGTACGCTCAGCTCCTCGGGGTACTCCTCCATCAGCGCGCCCAGCAGAGTCAGGCAGCCCAGTGGATCCCCCTTGTCGAGCAGCGCCTCGGCCAGCCTCAGCCGTTCGACCTCGGCCGGCAGTTCCCGTCGTGGCTCGGCCGCGGCCCGGGCCACGAACCGTGCGATCACCTCGGGCGCGTGCGCTCCGGCGAGTGCCTCCCCGCCGATCACCAGGGTCGGCGAGGTCGTCACCCCGATCGCCTTGCCCCGGAGCAGGGTCTCCCGTACGTATTCCTCGGCCCCGCCCTCGTCCAGGAGCCGGGCTCCTTCAGCGAACCCGGCCGTGGAGGCGATCTCCCGGAGTGTCTCCGTTCGGCTGATGTCCCTCTGCTCGACGAAGTGGGCTCGCAGCACCCCTTCCAGTACGGCGTCCTGAAGGGCGGCTCCGCCCTGCTCGTACGCGAGGGCGATCAGCCGGTGCGCGTCATGACTGGAGGCCCGCCATGCCGCGCCCCAGCGCGGCCCGAGCCCCTCGGCGGCGGCGATCTCCGAGACCCTGGCATGGTTCTCGGCCACGGTCGTCCCGGGTGCGCAGCCCCGCAGCGCCGTGTCCGTCACCGGGTCCCGCAGTGCTTCCTCCAGTGGCTCCGCCTCGGCCGGTGCCGTGGGGTCGATCCGGAACGGCCGCCACACCACCTCGACGGGTTCGCCGTCCCGCTCCTCAAGGAGGATGGCGGCCTCTTCAAGGGCCGCGGCCAGTCGCCGCTTGCCGATGTACGCCCAGGCGCAGACCACGTCCGCCCACACTTCGATGTGCCTCATACACTCACGTTATTCGACACGTGTCGTTTAATCAACGTCAGTCGCGTAAGTGTGCTCCGGAAGGGAAGCGCACCGGATTCCGGAGCGGCTACCGCCTGATAGGCCGACGGCCTGCGGCCGCTGCTGCCGGTGACGGTCGACGCGCGGGTGCTGTTCTGGGCGAGCCGGGGAGGCGGAGCCGGCGCCCCGGCTTCGCGTTCTTACCTCATCCGGTTCGCGGCGACGCCGACGCCGACGGGACACCGACAGGACGCCAGCCTGCGTGACGCTCCATCAAGGGTGACCTGGGGGAGTGGAGTTCGCGGGTGGGCGCCATGGCGCGATGCGTGACGTGAGATCACGAGCGCGCACAGATATGTCACTTACGCGTTCTGAGGCGGCCGAGGCGGATGCGCCCTCCGCGCGGGAGGGCGGGCCGCTGGAAGGCCGGGCGGTGACGTTCCCGTCGCGCCTCAGTGTGTCCATATTCCGCAATTCCCCGTCCGCGCGGCCACCTTGGCGAGAGAGGTCACCAGCGGAACGCCCTACGGAGCGTGTCGGTGAGGGCCGGGTTCGCGCCGCTCCGTGACCGAGCGCCTGACGGGGCGCGGTGAAGATCCTTTAGGGCGCACCCTCCTGTCGGGTTCCGTTTCAACGTTCATACGATGAACCCACGTTCGCGTACGCAGGGAGTCCGGTTGGTCGCTCTGCGTTCCGCTTGGGTGAAAGGAAACGCGTATGCCTCAGGATGTGCTGTTCGACCTTCCCTTCAGTACGCCAGTCAGCCCCCATCTGGAGTACGCCCGCGAGCGTCATCTGCTCTGGGTACGGGACCGGGGACTGGTGCGCAGTGAGGCCGGCTTCGCGGAGTACCAGTCCTGGGACCTGGCGGAGGCCGCGGCCCGTACCTATCCGCACGCCTCGGCGGATGACCTGGTCGTGTTGATGAACTGGTTCTCCCTGGCCTTCCTGTTCGATGATCAGTTCGACGCCGGCCAACCGGACCGGGCGGACCGGGTGGCGGAGGTGGCGCGCGAGCTGATCGCCACGCCGCTGCGCCCGGCGGGTACCGAGCCGAGGGTGGTCTGCCCCATCACCCTGGCCTGGGCGGAGGTCTGGGAGTCCCTGTCCCAGGGGATGTCCCTGGCCTGGCAGACCCGGTTCGCAGCCTCCTGGGGGCGCTTCCTGGTGGCGCACTGCGAGGAGGTGGACCTCGCCGCCCGCGGGCTGGCCGGAAGCCTCGGGCTGGACGCGTACACCGAGTTCCGCCGCCGGACCGTCGGCATCCATCACAGCATCGACGCGGGCGAGCGCAGCAGCCGCTTCGAGGTGCCGGTCGCGGCGATGGCGCATCCGGTCATGGAGCGGCTGCGGGATCTGGCCGCGGACACCATCGGCTTCATGAACGACATCCACTCCTTCGAGCGCGAGCGGCGCCGCGGGGACGGCCACAACCTCATAGCCGTCCTGCGCAGGGAGCGGGACTGCACGTGGGAGGAGGCCGCCGACGAGGCGTACCGCATGACGACGGACTGCCTCAAGGAGTACCTCGACCTCGAGACCCGTGTCCCGAAGATGTGCGACGAACTGGGCCTCGACGCCGAGGAACGGGACCGGGTGGAGAAGGGCGTGGAGGCCATCCGGCACTGGATCAACGGCAACTACGAGTGGGCGCTGACCAGCGGCCGGTACGCCGCTGACAAGACCGGTCCGGTGGCCACGGCCGAACTGGCCGGTCGGGGCGCCGTGGACGACCTGCTGACCATGTGAAGCGAGGACGCCACCCCGGCAGCGGACCGCCGGGGTGGCACCGTCAGACGGCGAACTCGACCGGCAGGCTGTCCAGCCGCGACTCCCAGGTGGACGCCGTGGAGGTGAGCTCCGACGGCGGCACGGCCAGGCGCAGCTTCGGCAGCCGGTGCAGCAGGATGTTGACCGACGTCTCGATGATGGCCTGGCCGATGCCCTGCCCGGGGCATTCGTGCGGGCCCGCGCTGAAGGCCAGGTGCGAGGCGTTCCCCTGGACCGACACAGCGGTGTCGGGGCGGATGGCCGGATCGTGATTGCCGGCCGTGAGGCCCAGCACCAGAAGATCGCCCTCCTTGACCGGGCATCCGCCGAGTTCCAGGTCGGCGGTGGCGAACCGGCCCGGCAGCACGGCGAGCGGCGGGGAGTCCCACATCACCTTCTCCACGACCGCGGACAGGCTCAGCTGCCCGCTCACCAGGCCGGACAGCCAGGACGTCTCGGTGAGGACGAGCTGGAGGACGCGGGCCAGCAGATTGCTGGTCGTGGTGTGGGCGGTGATCAGGACCAGGCGCAGATGGTTGACGATCTCCTCCTCGTCGAGCCCGGAACCGTGCTCGATCAGACTCGAGGCGAAGTCGGCCCCGGGCTCCGCACGTTTACGCGCGGCGAGTTCGCCGAGGATGCCCATGATGCGCTCGTTGTGCGCGAGGGCGTCCGCACCACCCTTGATCACCTGCTTGCTGGACTCGGCGAGGGTGCGCCCTTCCCGCTCGGCGAGCCCGTAGACGCGGGTGAGGACCAGCATCGGCAGGTACTCGGCGAAGTCGGCCACCAGATCGGCCCGGCCCGCGTCGATGAACGCGTCGATCTGCTTGTTCGCGAAGTGCGTGATGTGACGGCGGATGCCGCGGCCGGCCATCGCGTACAGACTGTCGTTCACGGCCCCACGCAGCCGGCGGTGCGGCTCGCCGTCCTGCGAGACACAGTCCGGACGCCAGCCCACCATCTGCATCAGCGGGGACGCCGCCTCGACCCGGCCGTCCCGGAAGTCGGTCCAGATCCGCGAATCACGGCTGAACTGCAGCGGGTTGTCCAGCACCCGCCGGTTCTCCCGGTAGCCGAGAACCAGCCAGGCGCGGACGTCGCCCTCCAGCAGTACGGGAGCGACGGAGCCGTGCTTCTCCCGCAACCGCCCGTAGATCACATGGGGATCGGTGGCCGCCTCCGGACCGTAGAGCCGGACGGCGTCCGTACCTCCGGTGACGGGGCAGCCCGCGGCTTCCGGTCCGGTCAGCGTCTCGTCGTTCATCGGGGCTCCAGGGCTGCGGCCGAGTGGTCCTTCAGATACTGAACCAGAGTGACGAGCACTTCACGGCTGGCGGCCCGGTCCCGGGCGTCGAACGCGACGACCGGCGTGTGCGCGGGAACGTCCAGGGCGTCGCGTATCTCGTCGAACGGGAAGTCACGGGAGTCCGGGAAGACGTTGAGCGCGACCACGAAGGGAACGTTCTGCCGCTCCATCTCCTCGATCGCCCGGAAGCTGGTGTCCAGTCTCCGGGTGTCCACCAGGACGACCGCGCCGAGGGCGCCCTTGAACAGCCCGTTCCACAGGAACCAGAACCGCTCCTGACCCGGTGTGCCGAACAAATACAGCATCAGTGAATCGTTGAGAGCGATCTTGCCGAAGTCCAGGCTGACCGTGGTGTGGGTCTTGTCCGTGACACCGATGAGATTGTCGACGCCGGCACTGGCCTGCGTCAGGGTCTCCTCGGTGGTCAGTGGCTCGATATCGCTGACCGAGCGGACCATCGTGGTCTTGCCTGTGCCGAAACCCCCGGCGATCATCACCTTCACCGAGCGGGCGTCTTCGCCGGCCGGCCGCCAGGATGGGTCAAAGCCTTGCTCTGAGCCCACGGAGTACCTCCTCGAGGAGCTTGACGTCGTGCCTGCCACCAGCGCCTGCCGGGATGGGGTCACGAGCTTCGATACGGTCGTCCTGGATCAGGTCGGACAACAGCACCGCGACAATGTTGAAGGGCAGGCGGAGGTGGGCACTGACCTCGGCCACCGCCAGCGGGGCGCGGCACAGCCGGAGGATCTCCTCGTGCTCGTGCTGCATTCCCGGTGCGGGAGCGGCCCGTGAGACCACCAGCGTCGCCACGTCGAGAGTCGTGGCCGACCCGCCCGGTCCGCTACGTCCTCCGGTGAGGACGTAATAACGCTCGAGACCGGACGGATCGACCGGGCCGCGGGGGGCACTCATTCAGAGGGCTCCTCCCGGCGCGGCGTGGTACCCAGGAGCTCGCCCATACGGCGGGCGAGATCCTGCATCTGGTGACCGAGCAGGCCCTGGTCGAGGCCCTCGCGGGCCACGACCCCGAGATAGGTCTCCACACCCGCGCGGACCACGAAGAGATGACCGCCGTCGACTTCGATCATCGCCAGGCGCAGCTGCCCTCCGTGCTCGGGGAACTGCTTGGCGACCGGGGTGGCCAGCGACTGCAGTCCGGCCACCACGGCGGCGAAGCGGTCCACGTCATCGGGGTCGTCGGCGCCGTGGCCGGCGATGGCCGTTCCGTCGCTCGATGCCACGACGGCGAAGCGGACCTCCTTGAAGCTGTCCACAAGGTCGTGCAGCGCCCAGCTCACGTCGGATCCCTGGTACGTCATGGGGGCTAGTCGCTCTCTTCAGTGCGGTGCTCGGTGGACGGTCCACCAGCGGTTGTGTCGTGGTCGGCCCCGGAGGTCCGGGACACCGGGGCAGAGGTACGGGCGTCACGGCCGGCGGCGGCGAACGCGGCGAGGCCGGCGAAGGACGCGTCCGACGGCACCGCGTCGACGGTGGCACGATCGGCTTGCTCGGACGGCGCCGCCGCGGCGGACGACGCGTCGGCGCGGCGCCGGCGCCGGGGCAGGCCGCCCGGCGTGGTGCCCGTGGCATCGCCGCCGGCGGGCGGGGTCACCGGCGTGGCCTCGGACGGGACACTCGCGGGCGCCTCGGCCTCGGGAACCGCGGGGAAGGACACGGTGGCCGTGGCGGATGCGGCCGGTGCGGCCGGTGTGGCGGGCGCGTTCGGCGCGACGGGAGCCGCGAGCGGGCTGAAGTACTTGTAGGGCACGACGAGTACGACGGAGGTGCCGAGCCACGGCGAGTCCGCGAACGTCACGCGGATGCCGTAGCGGCGGGCGATCTTGCCGACGACCCGCAGGCCGATGTTGGCGTCCTCCGAGATGCCGCCGAGGCCCGCGCCGGGCGCGGAGCCCGCCAGAGCGTGCTCGACCTCGCGCTTCTTCTCCTCGCTCAGGCCCTTGCCGGAGTCCTGGATCTCGATGCCGACACCGTTGGGGACCTCCTTGCCGGAGACGACCACCGGCTCGGTGGGCGGCGAGTACCGCGTGGCGTTGTCCAGCAGGTGGGCGATGAGCAGCGTGAGGTGGTCCACCAGCCGTCCGTCGACGCCCAGTTCGGGCAGACGGCGCAGCTCCACGCGCTGGAATTCCTTGATCCGGCCGACGCCGCCGCGCACCACACTCAGCAGAGGCTGCGGTTCCTGCCACTGCCGGCCGGGGCGGTCGGAGCCGGCGAGGACGCCGATGCTGGCGGCGAGACCGTCGGCGGGACCGAGGGCCTGGTCCAGCTCCATCAGGCCCCTCGCGACGGCCGGCAGCCGGCCGTGCTCTCCCTGCAGTTCGTGCAGGCGGCCGCGCAGCAGGCTGGTCAGAACGTGGATACGGCTGCCGATACTGATCACGGCCTGCTCGGCGGAGGCCGAACGGTCGATCTCCGCCTCGATGCCGGTCAACGCGGCCTTGAGGATCTTGTCCAGTCCGGCCTGCAGTCCGGCATCGGCGGCCGAACGGTGCGCGCCGGGCGGCAGGATGTCGTCGATGGCCTCGCCATCGCGCAGCCGCCGCATCGCGTCGGGCAGTTGTACGTCACCGAGCCGGGCCACCGCCGCCAGAAGCTGGTCCGCGCGCTCCTGCAAGGCCCTGGTCTCTTCCGCGAGCCGAGCCTCGAACGCCGCGCCCTGCTCCGCCAGTTGCGCCTCGTACCGGCGCGCCTGGTCGGCGACTCCGGAAGAGGTGTGGCGCTCCATGTCGGCGACGTGCTTCTGCCACTGCTGCGAGGCCTGGGCCAATTCGGCGCGGTGGGTCTCCGCGGCCCGGCCCTCCTGCGCACGTGTCCGCAAGAGAAGGCGAACGCACACGGCGCTCGCGGCTGTCGCCGCGAGTCCGGCGACGGCCGTCGATATCCGATCCGCACTCATGAACGTGGCGGCTGCTGTCCCACCGCCGAGGCCCAGTGGCAGCAGCCACCAGCCGCGCCAGGCAGCGGGGGCCTGTGCGGTCGGAGGCGGAGTGGCGAGTTCCATCTGCATCCTTCGTATGTACGACGAACAGGGCGTGCTCACGGACACCGCACCGATGAGTACGCAGCACGAGTTGAACGGTTACGATCCGTCAACTCGCGGGCACGGTGGGGAGCTTATCGGCTACACACCCGAAAAGATGAATTCCGCGATGCAGCGGTAGTGAAGATTCCGCCACGCTACGCCGACGTGAACAGGCGAGCGGCACCAGGGGTGCACGCTCCGGCCGAGAGTCGGCCGACCAGCGGGAACGTACGGGAGCGGGCAGAGGCGGTGTTCGCGAAGGCAAGTGCGAGGAAGGAGTTTCGGCCGAGGAGTCGGGCGGTTCCGTATGAGCCTGACTGCGAGCCTGTACGAGGCGGCGTTCGAGTGGCCGGCCGGGTCCCGTACGGCGTGAGCGCACCCGGGTGACGTGCCGCGGAAGTCGGTCGATATCCTCGGCCGCGAGGGGCGAGGGCGCCCGGCGCGGCGAACGCCGTGGTCGAAGCAGGGCCGACGCCGACGACCTCCCTGACGACTGCGATCTATGAGGAGTGCTGCGGTGCCGCTGGTTTCCGTGGTGATGCCGGTCCACAATTCGGCGGCCACGCTCGGCGCCTCGGTCCGGTCGGTGCTGGCACAGACCCACACCGATGTCGAGCTGCTGATCACCGACGACGCGTCCTCGGACGACTCGATGGACCTGCTGAAGGAGTTCGCCTGGCAGGACGGGCGGGTCCTTCCGGAGGCGGCGCCCCGGCAAGGGGGCGCGGCCCGGGCCCGGAACCTGGCCATCGAGCGGGCCAAGGGCGACTACGTCGCCTTCCTCGACAGCGACGATCTGTGGCTTCCGACGAAGCTGGAGAAGCAGCTCGCCTTCGCCGCGACGGCCGGGACCCCCCTGACGTTCACCTCCTACTACAAGATGGAGGCCCTGTTCGAGGGGGAGGCCGCCGACTTCGTCGCGAACGGGCGCGTCGTGTGGGCACCGGAGCAGGTGGACTACCGCGCGATGCTGGTCCAGGACCACATCGGCGCCCTGACCGCCATGTACGACCGCAGGGTGGTCGGGACGAAGCTGATGCCGGACATGCCGAAGCGGCAGGACTACGCCCTCTGGCTGTCGATCATGCGCGACGGAACCCCCGCCCGGTCCCTGCGCGAGCCCCTGGCGGTGTACCGCGCGGCGCGGGCCGGGTCGCTCTCCTCGAACAAGCTGAGCCTCATCCCGTACAACTGGAACCTCTACCGCGAGCACGAGCAGCTCTCGGTGGTCCGGTCGGCGCGGGCGCTGACCGGGGCGGCGTGGCACTCGGTGCGAAAGTCCCGTATCTAGCGGCTCGCGGCTCGCGGCCTGCGGCCCACGAGAGCGCGGTCCGGTTGCGGGGAGACGCGAGGTGTGCCCGGGGCCGGGCGATCAGCGCCTGGCGGCTCCGGGCCGGTGGCGGGACCATGGGAGGAAGGGCCGCGCGGCGCTTCCGCGTGGCGCGAGGCACGAGGAGGCAGGCCATGACACGGCACCTCGAGTGGAAGGTCGGCCTGGACCTGGTCGAGGACGGCGGCAGGACGAAGGCCGAGGCCCGGCTGAAGACCGGCACGTCGACCCTCACCGGCCACGGCTCCGCCCGGTGCAACCCGGCGGACGCGGACGTACCGGCGATCGGTGACGAACTGGCCGCGGGCCGGGCCATGAAGGATCTGGCCGGACAGCTCATGAGAGAGGCCGACCGGGAGATGGAGGCCATGGGCGCCGGCACCGTGCCGCAGCGCACCGGCCCCGGATACGGCTGGCCCGAGGCCGTCCAGTAACGCGGACCGCCGCGACGGCCTCCCGTGGCCCGGAGCTCCGGGCCACGGGAGGCCGTGCGCTGCGGACCGGCGGGATCCGCGGATCAGTGGTACGGAACAGGCGTACGGCTCAGACGGTGCCGTGCTCCCCGGCCCGGGGCGCGTCCTCGTACGTGAGCCGGTCCACGACCTCCACCACGCCGTCCACGTCCTCGCACAGCCGCAGGAAGATCGGCGCGAGGCTCTTGCGCGGCAGGACGCCGCTCAGCGTGACCCGGCCCTCCGTGACGTCGATGTGCAGGGACGCGGGGGAGAGCCGGAGGATGCGGGTGACCACGTCCTCCACGATCTCCTCCTGGATGGACCGGTCCCGCCGGAGGAACAGCTGCAGCAGATCGCTGCGGCTGAGCACGCCGATCAGCTGCCCGTGCGCGTCCACCACCGGCAGCCGCTTCACCCGGTGCCGCTCCATGACCCGGGCCGCCTCCACCGCCGTCCAGGACGGGCGGGCGACGACCACCGGGCTCGACATCATGGCCTCGGCGCTGCTGGGGCCGTCCTTGACCGTGTGCCGCCGCATGAGGTCCGCCTCGGAGACGACGCCGATCGGCCGGTTCGCCTCGTCGACCACGGGGACGGCGGTGATGCCGTACTCGTCGAGCAGCCGGGCGATCTCCTTGAACGGAGTTCCTCGCTGTACCGCGACCGCGGTGGGCGTCATGAGGTCGGCGACGTTGCGGTGCCTCATCTTCGATCCCGTCCCTTCTCGGATCCTTTGTCCATGATCCCTCACGGGCGTGGGTCCGTGGGACGGGGGCCGACGGGATCCCGCCAGGGCGGCCGGGTCCGGTTCAGGAGCCCGGAGTGGCCCGGGTGTCGGCCGGCTCCGGCAGGCTGTAGACGTGCCGGGGCGTGACGATCCGGGTGATCGCCTGTCCGAAGAGCGTGCTCGGCTCGATCCCGTTCGTCAAGACGTCGGTGTTGAGCAGCACGACCAGGGTCGCCTGGTGCTCGGGCAGGTAGATGGTCAGGGACTCGTATCCGGGCAGCGAGCCGTTGTGGCCGATCCAGCCCTGGACGTCGAAGATGCCCAGGCCGTATCCCGTGCCGGGGATCCCGGACGGTTCGGTCTTCAGCCGCTCGGCCTGCGTGTGCGTGCTCAGCAGCGTGCCGGTGGCGACCACCCGGGCCCAGGTGCGCAGGTCGGGCAGGTCGGAGATCATGCCGCCGGCCGCCCAGGCCCACGACGGGTCCCAGTCGGTGGAGTCCTCGATCTGTCCGGTGGCTGTCTGGTTGGTGTAGCCGCGGGCGTGCGGCTGGGGGAACGCCGCGTCCGTCGGGAGGAAGGTGTGACGGAGCCCGGCCCGGCCGGTGACGTTCTTCGCGATGAACTCGTTCAGGGGCATCCCGCCGGCCTTCTCGACCACGAGACCCAGCAGGATCGCGTTGGTGTTGCTGTACTCGAACTTCTGGCCGGGCTGGAAGTTCACCGGATGCCGGAAGGAGTAGGACAGCAACTGCTGCGGTGTGAAGCGGCGTTGCGGATCGGACGTGAAGGCCTTGTAGAAGCCTTCGTCGGCCGTGTAGTTGAACAGGCCGCTGCGCATCCCTGCGAGCTGGCGCAAAGTGATGCGGTCGCCGTTGGGTACGCCGCTCACGTACTTCCCGATCGGGTCGTCGAGACCGACCTTGCCGCGGTCGACCAGTTCGAGCATGGCGGTCACCGTGAAGGTCTTGGTCTCGCTGCCGATCCGCATGTTGAGGCCGGGGGTCATCGGCCGGCCGGTCTGTTTGTCGGCGACACCGAAGGAACGGATGTACTCGCCCTTGCCGGGCGCGGAGAGGGCCACGATGACGCCGGGGACGTGCGCCTGCCGCATGACGTGCTGCACCGCGCCGTCGAGCTGGTCGGTGACCGAGCGGTCGAGCGTGGCGAACTCGTCGCCCGCCGGAGTGGGGGAGGGCGGCTGCGGAGCCGCGGGAGCGGCGGAGACCGGGGGCGTGTACGGGCCGGGGGCCGTCGCACCGTACGCCGGGACGGTGAGAGCCGGCAGCGACAGCGTCCCCGCCAGAACCGCGCCGACGCAGAGCCTGCGCCGGCGCGCCGTCGTCGGATTCCTCACGGCAGTCCTCCTGCCTGACGAGGGCAAAGTCCTCTCCCAGGCTAGGCCCGCGTCCGGGGCCGCGCACGGCGAGCCCGTCGGCCCGCCGTACGTGCTGCTTTGGATTCCCGTGCGCGCCGCCCCGGTGTCCCGTACGTGCCGTCCCGGCATCCCGCAGGTGGCCGGCGGACCCTCACGCCAGGTCGAGGACCTCGCGCACCGCCGCCACCGCGTGGTCGCGGTGTTCGTCCAGCCACCGGACCAGGGCCGCCGGATCGCCCGCGGCCACCGCCGCGACGACCGCCCGGTGTTCGTCCACGGCGAGGGCGCGGTGCGGGTCCTCGGCGTAGTAGAGGGCGCGGTACGCGTCGGTCGCGTCCCACAGGGTGGCGATCAGGCGTACCAGGCGCGGCATCCCGGACGCCTTGACGAGGACGAAGTGGAAGCGCCGGTTGGCCTCGGCCATCGCGGAGACGTCCCCCGCGTCCGCCGCCCGTTCCACCTCCCGCTGGATCCGTTCCAGGGCGCCGGCCAGGCCGTCCGGCCGCCGGGCCAGGGCCGCGACGACCGCCTCGGTCTCCAGGATCCGGCGGATCCGGTAGATCTCCTCCAGGTCCGCGAGCGACAACTCGGCGACGAAGTAACCCCGGTGGACGTGATGCACCACCAGGCCCTCCGCCTCCAGGGTCTTCAGCGCCTCGCGCAGCGGCACCCGGCTGACGTCGAGCCGGGCGGCGAGCGCGTCCTGCCGGATCGGGTCGCCCGGCCGCAGCTCGCCGGTGGTGATGGCACGCCGCAGCTCGGTCAGCACGAACTGCTGGGCGGTCGGCGGCCGTCTCCGCTCCACCGCGCTGCCCGTGCTGCTCATCGGCTGTGCCCCTTCCCTCGACGGCGTGGCGTTCATCTTCCTACGGGCCGCTCGCCGGGCCGGTCACGCGGGAGAGCGGGGGCCGGCCGGTCCGCGGACTCCGACAGTTCCGATCGTTCCGACAGCTCCGCGAGGATCTCGGCGGTGTGCTCGCCGAGGCGCGGGGGCGCGGAGCGGTAGGCGGCCGGGGTGGCCTCGAACGCGACGGGGTGGGCGACCTGGCCGGGCCCCGCCGCCGTGTCCGGCACCCGGGCAGGGAGGCCCAGCCGGTCCGCGAAGGCGAAGGCCCCGGCGAGGTCGTTGATCGGACCGCACGGCACCCCGGCCGCGGTCAGCTCCTCGAACCAGGCGTCGGCGGTACGCGTGGCGAGCGGCCGGGACAGCGCGGCGGCCAGCTCCTCGCGGTGCGCGACCCGGGCGGTGTTGGTGGCGAACCGCGGATCGTCGGCGAGCCCGGGGCTGCCGATCCGCGCGCACAGGGCGCGGAACTGGCGGTCGGTGCCGACGGCGAGGACGAGCGGCCGGTCGCTCGCCTCGAACACCTCGTACGGGGTGATGCTGGGGTGCCGGTTGCCCAGCGGCCGCGGGACGGTCCCGGTGGCCAGGTGGGCGGCGGCCTGATTGGTGAGCGCGGACAACAGCGAGGTCAGCAACGACACTTCGATCCGCTGGCCCTGCCCGGTGCGGTCGCGGTGGCGGAGCGCGGCGAGGACGCCGAGGCCGGCGTGCAGGCCGGTGACCACGTCGACGAGCGCGACGCCCGCCTTGGTACCGGGTCCGCCGGGCTCGCCGGTGATGCTCATCAGCCCGCCCATGGCCTGCACCAGCAGGTCGTAGCCCGCCAGATGGGCGCCCTCGGCCGAGCCGAAGCCGGTCACCGAGCAGTAGACGAGGCCCGGGTTGGAGGCCCGCACCTGCTCGTAGCCGAGCCCGAGCCGGTCCATCGTGCCCGGGCGGAAGTTCTCCACGAGGACGTCGGCGCGGTCGACGAGGGCGCGGGCGGCGGCCAGACCCTCCGGGTCGGTCAGATCGAGGGCGACGGACCGCTTGTTGCGGTTCACCCCGAGGAAGTACGTGGCCTGCCCGTCGGCGAACGGCGGGCCCCACGTCCGGGTGTCGTCGCCCGTGCCGGGGCGCTCGATCTTGACGACCTCGGCGCCGAGGTCGGCGAGCAGCATCGTCATGTACGGCCCGGCGAGGACCCGGCCGAAGTCCGCGACGACCAGGCCCGACAGGGCGCCGGGCGCGAGCGCGCCGGCCGCGGCCGGCGCCTCCTCTTGTTCCGCGTGCATTTCCGCTCTCCTTCGTCGGCGATGGGTCGGCCATGCGTCGGTGATCGGATCCAAGCGGACCGTATGCGGGGAGGAACAGATATTCAATACTGGATCCAATATCCGATCTGGGGCTAGGCTGCGGCTCGCCGAGTCGCCACAGTCGCACAGTCGCCAGGAGGCCGTCCGTGAAGTCGTCGCCGCAGTCGCCGCGTTCGTCGCAGCCCTCGCCCGTCCACCCGCTCGATCTGCTCGCGATCGACGGGCTGCTCACCGACGAGGAGCGGGAGATCCGCCGTACCGTACGGGCCTTCGCCGACCGCGAGCTGCGCCCGCACGTCGCCGAGTGGTTCGAGAGCGGTGCCATCCCCGCCCGCGAACTCGCCCGTTCCCTCGGCGGTCTCGGCGTCCTCGGCATGCACCTGGAGGGCTACGGCTGCGCGGGCACCAACTCCGTGGCGTACGGCCTGGCCTGCGTGGAGCTGGAGGCCGTCGACTCCGGACTGCGCTCGCTGGTCTCCGTCACCGGCTCGCTCGCCATGTACGCCATCCGGAAGTACGGCTCCGAGGAGCAGAAGCAGGACTGGCTGCCGGGGATGGCCGCCGGCGAGTACCTCGGCTGCTTCGGCCTGACCGAGCCGGACGCCGGCTCCGACCCGGGCGCCATGCGGACCAACGCCAAGCGCGACGGCGCGGACTGGGTGCTCAACGGCACCAAGATGTGGATCACCAACGGCTCCGTGGCCGACGTCGCCGTCGTCTGGGCCCGCACCGAGGACGGCGTGCGCGGCTTCGTGGTGCCCACCGACACGCCCGGCTTCAGCGCGCCCGAGATCAAGCAGAAGCTGTCCCTGCGCGCCAGCGTCACCAGTGAGCTCGTCCTTGAGGACGTCCGGCTGCCCGCCGACGCGATGCTCCCCGGGGCCCGTGGCTTGTCCGGCCCGCTCGGCTGCCTCAACGAGGCCCGCTTCGGCATCGTCTTCGGCGCCCTCGGCGCCGCCCGCGACTGCCTGGAGACGGCGATCTCCTACGCGGCCGACCGCACCGTCTTCGCCCGGCCGCTCTCCTCGTACCAGCTCACCCAGCAGAAGCTCGCCGACATGTCGCTGGAGCTGGGCAAGGGCATGCTGCTCGCCCTCCACCTCGGCCGGCTCAAGGACCAGGGCGTTCTCACGCCCGAGCAGATCAGCGTCGGCAAGCTCAACAACGTCCGCGAGGCCATCGCCATCGCCCGCGAATGCCGCACCATCCTCGGCGCCAACGGCATCACCCTGGAGTACCCGGTGCTGCGCCACGCCAACAACCTGGAGTCCGTCCTCACGTACGAGGGGACGAGCGAGGTGCACGCCCTGGTCATCGGCAAGGCGCTCACCGGCGAGCAGGCCTTTCGCTGATCGCCGAAAGCCGGCGCGGGGGCGGCACGGGCCCCAGGCCTTACCGCCCCCGCGTGCCGGGGCACGCGAGCCCAGAAAGATCCGAAAGAGAGGGTCCTAGCCCGCCAGGATCTGGTTCACGAAGGCGTCGAGGTTGCCCGTCATCCGGGCCACCCGCTCATCCACGGACAGCGACTCCTCGGGGCGGCGGGCCCGCAGCTTGGGCTGACGCAGACCGCGGACGTACAGCGGGCAGGCGAGGTCGGCGCAGACGTACGTGCCGATCGTGTTGCCCTCGCGGCCGCGGGTGCCGGCCAGCGGGGCGGCCAGCAGCGTGACACCGGAAGAGGCGTGCGAGGTCAGGCAGACCTGGCACATGCTGGACTTCGTCGCGCTCGTCCGGGCGGAGGCCGGGACCCGCAGGGCGATGCCGACCGGGCCGTCGGGGCGCGGGACGACGAGATGGGCGCGCAGTGGCGCGCCCGGGTCGACCCAGCCCAGGAAGTCCAGGTCGGGCCACGGCAGCTCGGCGAAGTCGAGCGGCAGCTTCATCCGGGCCGCGTCACCCTTCGTGCAGTTCACGAAAGACGTGCGGATCTCTTTGTCGGTCAGCGGTTCCACCCGGCCGACCGTACACAGCGCCCTGCCCCCAGGCCAGCCGATTTTCGGCATGCCCTCGCGACGCACTGATGGACGGTGGCACGGTGCTGTCGGCGCGGACGCGGTTTTCGATACGCGGACGATATGTGCCCGCTCGTAGCATCGAGAGCATGCGTGTGTTAATCGTCGAGGACGAGCCCTATATGGCGGAGGCCATCCGCGATGCCCTGCGCCTGGAAGCGATCGCGGCCGACCTCGCGGGCGACGGCGACATCGCCCTGGAATCGCTGAGCGTCAACAGATACGACATCGCCGTCCTCGACCGCGATATCCCCGGCCCTTCCGGCGACGAGATCGCCAGACGCATCGTCGCCTCGGGCAGCGGCATGCCGATTCTCATGCTGACCGCGGCCGACCGCCTCGACGACAAGGCATCCGGCTTCGAAATCGGCGCCGACGACTACCTCGCGAAACCGTTCGAAATGCAGGAACTCGTCCTCAGGCTCCGGGCGCTCGACCGCAGGCGTGCCCACAGCCGGCCTCCTGTCCGTGAGATCGCGGGGCTGCGGCTGGATCCGTTCCGACGCGAGGTCTACCGGGACGGCCGCTACGTCGCACTGACGCGCAAGCAGTTCGCCGTACTCGAGGTCCTCATCGCCGCCGAGGGCGGTGTCGTCAGCGGCGAGGAACTTCTGGAGCGCGCGTGGGACGCGAACGCCGATCCGTTCACCAATGCTGTCCGCATCACCGTCTCAGCACTGCGCAAGCGTCTCGGTGAGCCGTGGATCATCGCCACGGTCTCCGGTGTCGGCTACCGAATCGACGCACAGCCGCAGGCCGGAGACGGGGGAGGGGACCGTGGATAGAGGGCCTGGTTTAAGCGTCCGCCTCAAGCTCACCCTCAGCTACGCCGGATTCCTCATGCTCGCCGGTGCCTTGGCGCTCGCCGCCACAGCGGTGTTCCTCCTGCAACAGGGGTGGCTGCAGACCAACGAAGAGGGGGCGTGGAAGAGAAACCCGGTCGTCGACTTCGTGCAGGGTTTCACGCCGACGGCAGCCGCGGTCATGGTGTTCCTCCTCGTGTTCGGCCTCCTGGGAGGATGGATACTCGCCGGTCGCATGCTCGCCCCCCTGGCTCGTATTACGTCCGCCACCCGCACGGCCGCCACGGGATCGCTCGCGCACCGTATCCGGATGCCGGGCCGCCAGGACGAGTTCCGCGAACTCGCCGACGCCTTCGACGCGATGCTCGCACGGCTTGAAGCACACGTCGCCGAGCAGCGGAGATTCGCGGCGAACGCCTCGCACGAACTACGCACCCCGCTGGCCGTCTCGAAGTCTCTTCTCGACGTGGCCCGCACCGATCCGTCACACGACACCGGCGAAGTCCTCGACCGCCTCCAAGTCGTCAATACCCGAGCGATCGACCTCACCGAAGCGTTGCTCTTGCTCAGCCGAGCCGACCAGCGGTCCTTCACCCGGGAACGGGTTGACCTGTCCCTCATGGCGGAAGAAGCCGCCGAAACACTGCTCCCCCTCGCGGAAAAGAACGGCGTCACCATCGAGACCCGCGGCGACATCACCCCTGCGAGCGGATCGCCGGCGCTCCTGCTGCAACTGACCTTGAACCTCGTGCACAACGCCATCGTCCACAATCTGTCCGAACAGGGCAGGGTGTGGGTCACCACCGGCGTCCACTCCGGCACCGTGATACTCACGGTCGAGAACACCGGCGAGAAACTGCCGCCACACCTGGTCTCGACGCTCACCGAACCATTCCAGAGGGGCACCGAGCGCATCCACGCCAA
>NZ_JBEYHT010000088.1:0-25399 GCF_040635425.1 Streptomyces laurentii
TCCTCGGCGGGATCTCGGTGCGGGTCGGTGACGAGGTCATCGACGGCACCATCGCGGAGCGCCTCGACGAGGCGACCCGCCGCCTGGCCGGCTGATCCCGGCCAGGGCCCCGTCGCCGACGTCCTCGACGCCGCCCGCCGGCTCGTCCCCGTCGACCCGCGCGCCGGGCTCGACAGCGGCGAGGCCTGGCTCAAGGAGCCCGGCGCGATGACGGCCGCCGCCGAGCGGATCGCCGAGGCCGCCGGATTCCGGCGGGACGCCGCGTACCGGCTGCTCGAACGCACCGAGGAGGTCGCCGCCGCCTGCCGGGTCGACCCCGAGGACGACCTCGGCATGGGCTCCGCGCACTTCCCCGAGCCGTACCTGGTCGGCGCCGCGCACCGGACCGCCCAGCGGGTGCTCGCCTCCCGGGCCGCCGCCGGCCTGCTCCTGAAGGGCTACGACCGCGGCCCCGCCCGGCGCGTCTACTGGGACCGGATGCACCACGAGCTGGACATCATCGCCCACCACGGATTCGCCAGCTACTTCCTGACGGTCGCCCAGGTCGTGGACGACGTCCGGGACATGGGCGTCCGGGTGGCCGCCCGCGGCTCCGGCGCCGGCTCCCTCGTCAACCACCTCCTCGGCATCGCCCACGCCGACCCGGTCGGGAACGGCCTGCTGATGGAACGGTTCCTCTCCAAGCGCCGCACCGTCCTGCCCGACATCGACATCGACGTGGAGTCCGCCCGCCGGCTGGAGGTCTACCGCGCGATCCTCGGCCGCTTCGGCGCCGAGCGGGTCGCCACCGTCGCCATGCCCGAGACCTACCGGGTCCGGCACGCCGTACGGGACGTGGGTGCCGCCCTGTCCATGGACCCGGCCGAGATCGACCGGATCGCCAAGGCGTTCCCGCACATCCGCGCCCGGGACGCCCGCGCCGCCCTCGCCGAACTGCCCGAACTGCGCGGCCTGCGCGACGCGTCGGCGGGCCGCGAGCGGTTCTGGGAGCTGGTCGAGGCGCTCGACGCGCTGCCCCGGGGCATCGCCATGCACCCCTGCGGCGTGCTCCTCTCGGACGCCTCGCTGCTCACCCGTACCCCCGTCGTCCCCACCAGCGGCGAGGGACTGCCCATGTCCCTGTTCGACAAGGAGGACGTGGAGGACCTCGGGCTGCTCAAGCTCGACGTCCTCGGGGTGCGGATGCAGTCGGCGATGGCGCACGCCGTCGCCGAGGTCGGCCGGGCCACCGGCACCCGGCCGGACATCGACGCGATCCCGGCCGGCGACCCGGCCACGTACCGGCTGATCCGCTCCGCCGAGACCCTGGGCTGTTTCCAGATCGAGTCGCCCGGCCAGCGCGACCTGGTGGGCCGGCTCCAGCCGGCGGACTTCCACGACCTCGTCGTGGACATCTCGCTGTTCCGGCCGGGCCCGGTCGCCGCCGACATGGTCCGTCCGTTCATCGAGGCCCGGCACGGCCGCGCGCCGGTCCGCTACCCGCACCCCGACCTGGCGGACACGCTGAAGGAGACGTACGGCGTCGTCGTCTTCCACGAACAGATCATCGAGATCGTGAGCGTCATGACCGGCTGCGGCCGCGACGAGGCCGACCAGGTGCGCCGCGGGCTCTCCCATCCCGAGTCGCAGGGCCGGATCAAGGCGTGGTTCGCGGAGCGGGCCGAGCGCCGCGGGTACGCGCCCGAGGTCGTCGCCCGCACCTGGGAGATCGTCGAGGCGTTCGGCTCGTACGGCTTCTGCAAGGCGCACGCGGTGGCCTTCGCCGTGCCGACGTACCAGTCGGCCTGGCTCAAGGCGCACCACCCGGCCGCCTTCTACGCGGGGCTGCTCACCCACGACCCCGGCATGTACCCGAAGCGGCTGCTGCTCGCGGACGCCCGGCGGCGCGGGGTGCCCGTGCTGCCAGTGGACGTGAACCGGTCGGCGGTCGCCCATCGAATCGAACTGGTGTCCGGGAGGGTCGGTGCGCCGGGCGCGGTGTGGGGACTCCGGCTCGGCCTCGCCGACGTCCACGGCATCGGCGAGGCCGAGAGCGCCCGCATCGAGACCGGCGCGCCCTACGCCTCGCTGCTCGACTTCTGGGAACGGGCCCGCCCGCGCCGGCCCGTCGCCGAACGCCTCGCCCAGGTCGGCGCGCTCGACGCCTTCGGCACCAACCGCCGCGACCTGCTGCTCCACCTCGCCGAACTGCACCGCGGCCGGCGCAAGGACGCCGCCCACGGCGGTCAGCTGCCGCTCGCCCAGGGCCGCGAGACCGCCCCCGTCGGCCTGCCCGACCTCGACGGGGCCGAACGGCTCAGCGCCGAACTCGGCATCCTCGGCATGGACGCCTCCCGCCATCTCATGGGCGACCACCAGGAGTTCCTGCGCGAGCTCGGCGTGGTGCCCGCCCGGGAGCTGCGCGCGGCCGAGCACGGCCGGACCGTCCTGGTCGCGGGCGCCAAGGTGGCCACCCAGACCCCGCCGATCCTGCGCCGCGCCGCGTCCGGGCCGTACGGGGAGACGGCCGCGCGGGAGCCGCAGCGGATCGTCTTCGTCACCCTCGACGACGCCTCGGGCCTGATCGACCTGGCCTTCTTCGCCGACAGCCAGGCCGCGAGCGCGCACACGATCTTCCACAGTGGACTGCTGCTCGTGCGGGGGAAGGTCCAGCGCCGCGGGCCGCGCTCGCTCACCGTGGCGGGCTCCGCCGCGTGGAACCTGACGGAGCTGGCGGAACTGCGCCGTACGGGCGGGCTCGACGCGGTGGCGGCCCGGCTGGCCGAGGACATGAGCGGACCGGGGACGAACGGCGCGGCCCCGGACGGCGGGGTGACGTCCGGCCGCGGCCGGACCCTCCAGGTCGCCGAAGGCGTCGAGATGAACCCCTGGTCGGACCTCCGGCCCGCGGGCACCGACTCCCTCGGCGGCCGCAAACTGTGGCACTCCAGCCCCGGAAGCGCCGGGTGAGCGCGATGACCGTCGTCTACGCACAGGTCCCCAGGGCGCCGGGGGAGAGCGGGCGGCTGCTCCTGCGGGTGCTGGAGGACATCACCCCCGTCGTCCAGGCGCTGCCCCCCGACGCCGCCCTCGCGGACGTCACCGGCAGCGTGCGCTACTTCGGCTGTGACGCCGTCGGGATCGCGCGCCTGATCCGGGTGCGCGCACTCGCCTGGTACGGCCTGAACTGCGCCGTCGGCGTGGCAGCCAACCCCCTGCTCGCCCGGATGGCCGGACAGGGGGGACCGCCCGGCGCCGTCCGCTTCGTCCCGGACACGCCGCGGGACGTCGCCGCGTTCCTGGAGCGGAAGCCGGTGATCGCCCTGTACGGGGTGGGGCCGAAGGCGGCGCGCACCCTGTGCACGTACGGCCTGGACAGCGTCGGGAAGGTGGCGGCCACCTCCGAGGCCACCCTCCAGCGGATCCTGGGCGCCCGGCTGGGACGCCTGGTGCACGAGCGCTCCCACGGCATCGACCGGACGCGCGTGACACCGCACGCCGCGCCCCGGTCGGCCGCCGCCGAACGGCGGTTCGCCCGGCACGAGGTCGACGCGTCGGTACGGCGCGGGGCGCTGCTCGAACTGGCCGTCGGCCTCGGGCGGCGGCTGCGGGCGGACGACCAGGTGGCCCGCGCGCTGACGCTCACCGTCCGGTACGCGGACCGGTCCACGACCACCCGGACGCGCGCGCTCCCGGAACCCACCGCGCACACCCCGGTCCTGGCGGGCACCGCGCAGGCGCTGCACGACGCCCTCGGGCTCCAGCGGGCGCGGGTCACGGCGCTGTCCCTGCGGGCCGAGGACCTGATGCCCGCGCGGCTCTCCAGCCGGCAGCTCACCTTCGACCGGCAGGCCGAGAGCGCCGACCGGCTCGAACAGGTCCTCGACCGGATCGCGGCGCGCTGGCCCGGCGTGGTGGGACCGGCCACCCTCGCCCGGTCGTGACGGGGCGGGTGCGGTGACGTGGCCGCGGTGACGGCGCGGGTGGACAGGCCGCGGTGCCGCACTTTTTGCCGACGGGTCACTTCCCCCGGGAGCTACTCGTGCGTAGCTTGACGGGAACGCATCCCCCTGTGGTCCGGACCGCAAGGCGTCGTGCATCCCCCGCTTTTCGAGCCGCGAGGAGATCACCCCATGCTGCCCCGGAACCCGTTCGGACGCCTCGGCAGAGCGCTGTCCGTACTCGCGCTGACCGCCGCCGCCGTTCTTGCTCCCGTCACCGCCCAGGCCGCCCAGGCCGCCCAGGCCGCAACGGCCGCCTCGGCGGCCGATTCCGCCACGGCCGCCCCCAGCCGCGGGTGGAACGACTTCTCCTGCAAGCCGTCCGCCGCCCACCCCCGCCCCGTCGTGCTGGTCCACGGCACGCTCGGCAACTCCGTCGACAACTGGCTGGGCCTCGCCCCGTACCTCGTCGAGCGCGGGTACTGCGTCTTCTCGCTCGACTACGGGCAGCTGCCCGGCGTGCCGCTGTTCCACGGCCTCGGCCCGATCGACGCGTCCGCCGGACAGCTCTCCGCGTACGTGGACCGGGTCCTGTCCGCCACCGGCGCCGCGAAGGCGGATCTGGTCGGCCACTCGCAGGGCGGCATGATGCCCCGCTACTACCTGAGGTTCCTGGGCGGCGCGGCGAAGGTGAACGCGCTTGTGGCCCTCGCCCCCGACAACCACGGCACCACCCTGTCCGGGCTGACCCGGCTGCTGCCGTACTTCCCGGGCGCCGAGGACCTGATCAGTGCCGCGACCCCGGGCCTCGCCGACCAGATCGCCGGCTCCGCGTTCCTGACCCGGCTGAACGCGGGCGGCGACACCGTCCCCGGGGTGCGGTACACGGTGATCGCGACGCGGTACGACGAGGTCGTCACCCCTTACACATCGGGCTGGCTCTCCGGTCCGAACGTCACCAACGTGCTGCTCCAGGACCGCTGCGCGCTCGACTTGTCCGAGCACCTGGCGATCGGGCTGACCGACCGGATCGCCTTCCACGAGGTGTCCAACGCCCTCGACCCGGCCCGGGCGACCCCGACGACCTGCGCGTCGGCCTTCTAGAGGCCGAGGCGCAGATCCGTGCGGATGTACGGATCATCGCAAAGTGTTCAACTTGCCGCCGGATGGGCGAGTTTCGGACATTCTTCGCGATGATCCGGTATCCCTTGCGGGCGTCATATTCTCGTCCGGAAGGGACCTTCCGTCCATGCGCGTACGTTTCGCTCTCGCCGCCGGTGTGCTGGCGACCGCCACCGCCGCCACCGCGCTGACCGGCGCGACGGCCACGGCCGCCCCCGCCCGTTCCGCCAACGTCGTGTCCGTCGACCGTCAGGGGAAGGCCGCGAAGAGCGGCGAGGTCAGCGTCTCCGGCAGCTACCGCTGCGCCCGCGGCGGCTCCGGGCCGGTCTTCCTCGGCTCCACGCTGGTCCAGCAGGACCGTTCCGTCGGGATCGGCGGCACCCGCGTCGTCTGTGACGGCCGGACGCACCGGTGGACCCATCGCTCGCTCGTGAAGCAGAACAGCTTCAAGGCGGGCACGGCACGCGTCGAGGCCGTGCTCGTCCGGCTCGCCCCCGACGGCCCGCTGGGCCTGCCGCTGCCCGTCTTCCTGACGCGCGGCGGCCGGTCGGTCAGTCTCCGTTAGGGGCCGGTACGGCGGACAGCGCGAGCAGTCCGTCCCGGCCCAGGGCCTCCAGCTCGTCGAGGGCGCGTACGGCGTGCCGGGCCGCCTCCGGATCGGCGGCGGCCAGCCCGCTCGCCGCGAACTCGTCCTCGTCGAGCCGCAGGACCTCCGCGCCGTCCGCCGACACCCACAGGTCCAGATCCAGGTCTTCGACCCGTACCTCGGCGCCGTCGGCCAGCGCGGGCCGGGTCACGTCGCAGTACCAGCCCTTGAGCGTGCCGTCGCCGGTCCGGACCTCCTTCACCGCGTACCACCGGTCGCGCCAGTAGTGCTCGGTGAAGACATCGCCGGGCTCGAAGCGCACGAAGCCGAAGTCCCGCACGCCCTCGCCGGCCCAGGGTGCGCGGACGGTCAGCCGTACCCCGTCGTCGGCGAGGACCCGGGCCGGGTAGCGGATCTTCGTCCGCCCCGCCTTCACCAGGACAACCTCGACCGTGGTCTCACCCGAGGGTGCGGACATGACGGACCTCCTGTGCGCTGATCTCGTATCCGAACCACCGGTTGACGGCCAGCATGGGCGCGTTTCCGGCGTCGTTCCCGGTGAGCGCCTCCGTGCAGCCGGCCGCCCGGGCCCGGTGCAGCGAGGCGTTCTTCACCAGCTTGGCCAGGCCCCGGCCCCGGAACCCGGGCGCCGTGCCCGTCATGCCGGTGACGTAGCGGCCGAGGCCGTCCGTGAGGGCGGCGCTGAAGGCCACCGGGCGGCCGTCGGCGAGCGCGACCATGGTCAGCTCGTGGGCCTGCAGCGGATGGCGCCAGGTGGTGGCCAGCCAGTGCGCGTAGTCCGTCAGATCGGCGGCCACGTCCCCCGGCTCGTCGGCCGTGGTCAGCGCGTCCAGTTCGAACAGCGGCCGCGGGTCGGCCGCGAAGTCGGCCGCCGTGCGCAGCTCGACGCCGTCCGGGAGGTCCTGGAGCGGCGGCAGCTCGGCCGTCGCCAGGTCGAGCCGCAGGAAGTAGGCGGAGCGCCGGCCCTGGTAGCCGTGCCGTTCGGCGAAGGCGCGGGAGGGCCGGTCGTCGAGGACCCAGCTGTAGATCCGCCGGGCCCCGGCCCGCGCCAGATGCTCCTCGGCGGTCCGCAGCAGCAGCGTGCCGGCGCCGCGGCCGGTGTGCTCGGGGTGGACGTGGATGTTCACCAGCCCGTCACCCGGCTCCGGCGACTCGTGGGCCAGCGCCACCTCCGCGCTGCCGACGATCTCGCCGTCCGCCTCGGCGACCAGCGGCCGCGCGTGCGCGTCGGGATGCGCGTGCGCCCAGTCGTGGGCCAGCTGAGGGCCGGTGGTCAGCATGAACGGCAGGGCGGCGCGGCGTACCCGCGCGAAACCCTCGGCGTCCTCGGTGGATCCGGGTCGCACGTCGCGGACGATCACAGTCATGGGGCCGCACGGTAGGCGGTGGCCGGGGCCGGGCGCCTCCCATTTTCCCCGGGTACGGGTGCAGAATCAGGGGGGTGACGCTTCGAATCAGCGTGGATGCCGGTTCCACCACCCATCCCTACGAACAACTGCGTGCCCAGATCTCGGAGCGGGCCCGCTCCGGTGAACTTCCCGTCGGCTACAAGCTGCCGACGGTGCGGGGCCTCGCGGAGGACCTCGGGCTCGCGGCGAACACGGTCGCGAAGGCGTACAAGGCCCTGGAATCCGACGGGGTGATCGAGACCCGGGGCCGCAACGGCACCTTCGTCGCCGCCGCCTCCGACGCGGCCTCCCGGCTCGCCGCCACCTCGGCCGCGACCTACGCGACGGAGGCTCACCGGCTGGGCCTGAGCCGGGAGGAGGCGGACGCGGCGGTCCGCGACGCGTTGCGAGCCGCGTACGACGACTGAGGCGCGGGTCCCGGCCCCGTAAGCCGTACCACCCGCCCCTTCGATCCATCCCTCGACGGCCCCCGGCCGGGCACGCGCACCGGCCGGGGGTCTTTCGCTGTCCGGAAGCGGTGCGGAAGCGGTCCGGAAGCGGTGCGGAAGCGGTGCGCGAGTGGCCCGGAGGCGACCCGGAAGCGGCTGCGAGCGGGCCCTCGGACGGTCTGTCAACAGCCCTTTCGGCACGCCCTCCTGAGGGTGACCAAGGGAAGAGGCGCCATCAAGACGCGTACCGTCGGGCGATGGTTCCCGGAAGCGGGCACGCACCCTGCCGAATGTCTTGAAACCGACGTTTTTTGACCGTGCCTCACAGAAAATTCCCTACGAGTTTTGACATGAACACTTCTCGCGGGGCCGATCCACTGCTACTACCTGGTAACGCAGAAATCCTGCCCCTGGGAGGTCTTCATGAAGCTGTCCCGTTTTGCCGCTGTTTCGTCCTCGCTTCTCCTCGGCGCCGTCCTCGCCTTCACCGGCGCGGGTGCCGCCCAGGCGGCCACCACCGCCGCGGTCGACTACGTCGCCCTCGGCGATTCGTACTCCTCCGGTGTCGGCTCCGGCAGTTACGACAGTGCGAGCGGCGACTGCAAGCGCTCGACCAAGGCGTACCCGATGCTGTGGAAGGCCTCCCACGCCACCACCTCCTTCGCCTTCAACGCCTGTTCGGGCGCCGTGACGACGGATGTGATCAACAATCAGCTCGGTGCGCTCAACGCCAACACCGACCTGATCTCCATCACCATCGGCGGCAACGACGCGGGCTTCGCCGACGTCATGACGACCTGCATCCTGCAGTCCGACGCGGGCTGTGTCTCCCGGGTGAACCAGGCCAAGAGCTATGTCGACACCACGCTGCCCGCGCGCCTCGACGCCGCCTACAACGCGATCCGCGCCAAGGCGCCCAACGCCAAGGTCGTCGTCCTCGGCTACCCGCGCTTCTACCAGCTCAACGGCACCTGCGTCGCGGGCCTGAGCGAGACCGAGCGCAGCGCCATCAACGGCGCCTCGGACTACCTGAACGCGGCCATCTCCAAGCGCGCCGCCAGCAAGGGCTTCACCTTCTCCAGCGTGACCTCGACCTTCGCCGGCCACGAGATCTGCTCCGGCTCGGCCTGGCTGCACAGCGTCAACTGGCTGAACATCGGCGAGTCGTACCACCCGACCGCCGCCGGCCAGTCCGGTGGCTACCTGCCCGGCCTGAACGCCGTGGCGTAACCGGCGTTCAGCCGGACGCCGGAGAGGCGGTCCCGCCCGAAGGAGTCCCCGACGTCGATGTCGCGGTCGGGGTCCCCGTCCCCGTGGTCGTCGGCACGGGCGGCGAGGGCGTGGCCGTCCTCTCCTCGCACCGCACCGAGAACGACACCCAGTCGGACTCCCGCGCGACCGGATCACGGACCTCCACCCGGATCCGGTCGCGTGTCGTCGTGCCCGGCTCGTACGCGGACTGGGTCCGCGTCACCTGCTCCTCGGCGGGCCCGTCCGCCGGGAAGTCCAGCGTCCGCCACGCCGTGTCCTGGGCCTCGCCGCTCTCCGTCCGCCAGCGGTACGTCACGGTGGCGGGCGTCCGGTCCACCGTGAGCGTCGCCGTGAACTCCGGCGCCCCGGCCGCGGGCGGCGGGCAGCTCCCGGTGTACACACCGCGCACCGCCCGCACCGAGACGGCGACCGCCGCCGGGGGCGTGGTCGTGGGGCTCGGGGAGGCGCTCGTGCTCGCCGTGGCCGGCGCGGCCGTCGTCGGCGGCGCGGAGGCCGTCGCGCTCGTGCCCGGCGTCACCGGCGGGGCGTCGGCTTTCCCGGTGTCCCGCAGCAGCGCGTACGTCACGCCGCCCGCCACCAGCGCCAGGGCCGCGATCCCGGCGATCAGCGCCGTCCGGCCGCCGCCCTGACGCGGCTCCGGACCGGGCAGAGGAGCCGTCGCACCGGGACCGGCGGGCCCGCCGGGCATCCCGCCCGCGTGTCCACCCGCTCCCGCGTCCGGGACGGCCGGCGGGGGCGTGCGGAGCGGGCGTGTACGGGCCGCGTCGCCCGGCGGCGGTGGTGTACGGGGGGTGCCGCCCGCGCTGATCAGCCGCAGCCGCTCCTCGGCGTCCGCCGCCGGCATCCGCCGCTCCGGGTCCTTCCGCAGCAGCCCCTCGATCACCGGGGCCAGCGGTCCCGCGTGCGCGGGCGGCGCGGGCTCCTCGTCGACCGCCGTGCGCAGGGTCGCGAGCGCGGTTTCCCGCCGGAACGGCGACACGCCTTCGACGGCGGTGTACAGCAGGACGCCCAGCGACCACAGATCCGCCTCGGGTCCCGGTGCGTGTCCCAGCGCGCGCTCCGGCGCCAGGTATTCGGGGGAGCCGATCAGTTCGCCCGTCATGGTGAGCGGCGAGGTGCCCGCCAGCGCCGCGATGCCGAAGTCGGTGAGGACCACCCGGCCGTCGTTGGCGAGCTGTACGTTGGCCGGCTTGACGTCCCGGTGCAGCACCCCGGCCGCGTGCGCGGCCCGCAGCGCGTCGAGCACCGCGGCGCCCACGGCCGCGGCCCGCCGGGGCGGCATCGGCCCCTCGGCCTCCAGGGTCTCGGCCAGCGTGAGACCGGGGACCAGCTCCATCACGATCCACGGGCGGCCGTCGTGGAGCGCCACGTCGTAGACGGTGACCACGTGGGGGTGGGTGATCCGGGCCGCCGAGCGGGCCTCGCGCTCCAGGCGGGCGTACAGCCGCTCGCGTTCCTCGTCCGGCAGCCCCTCCGGCGCCCGGACCTCCTTGACGGCGACGTCTCTTCCCAGGACCTCGTCGCGGGCACGCCAGACCGTGCCCATCCCGCCTTCGCCGAGCACGTCCAGCAGCCGGTAACGACCCGAGATGAGCGTCATCACTCCACGGTAGCCGAGGAACGCCGGCCATGGTGGCGAGGATCACACCCGGCCGCGGAGGCGGGGGTGTATGGGGTGCGTGCAGGATGGTTCGTGACGGTTCGACAGGTGGCCGGGCTCCGGCCGACTCGCCTGGGAGCCGGATGGATTCGGACAGTGATCGTCAACCCCCGTCACCTGATGGTGAATCCTGCGGCCGGAATACACGGGTGTCGTAGCGGGGCGATAGGGTTAACCTGCCCGGGCCGGGTGCCCTTGTACGGGTGGGGAGTGACATGGAACAGACAGCAATGCGCAGCAGGCCGCGAGTGCCTGCCATCACCTGCGGGAGCAGCGCGACGAGTTCGCGGCTCGACCGCCATCTCTCGGTGCTGGGTGGCCCCGCCATACCGCAGCGCGAGGCGGCCGAGGCGACGCTGCTCATGCGGGAGTTGACGACACGTCCGCGCGGGGCGACGGTGCACGGTCACCGCAGCCGCAGCGCGCGGGTCTCGCTCTTCGCCCCGCTGCGCCGGCTGCGCCGCTCCCTCTTCGGCAGCCACCGCTGACGGACCGGCCGGGCCGGGCCCTCGCGCTCCCCGGCGCACCGCTTCCGCTCCGCGCTGCCCGGCCCCCGGCCCGCCGCTGAGAGAACGCCGGACGTGTCCCCGCCCGTCCGGCGTTTTCGCGTGCCCGGCCACCCCTTCGGCTTGTCACGCGGCGAACCCGGCCGGACCCCCGTGACCCGGCCGGGTTCGTTGTACGCACCCGCGGACCGTGCGGCGGCCTGCGCGCCAACCCCCCTACGGACGGCGCGCGTTCACGTCCGCGCGTACCGCCTGACCGCCGCCGGGGCGCACAGCGCGATCAGCGCCAGCGACCACAGCAGCGCCCCCGCCACCGGATGCGCCACCGGCCAGGCCGCGTCCGCCGGTATCGGCGCGTTCCCGAACAGATGCCGTACGGCCGTCGTCACCGCCGAGATCGGGTTCCACTCCGCGACCGTGCGCAGCCAGCCCGGCATCCCGTCCGTCGGGATGTACGCGTTGGAGAGCAGCGGGAGCATGAAGGTGGCACTGCCCAGTTGACTGGCCGCCTCCTCGTTGCGTGACGTGAGCCCGAAGAGGATCCCCATCCAGGTGAACGCGGAGCGGAACAGCAGCAACAGGCCGATGGCGCCCAGGGCTTGGAGCGCCGTGCCCTCGATCCGCCATCCCATCGCGAGCCCGACCAGGAGCAGCGGGACCAGGCCCACCGTGCTCGTCACCAGATCGGCCAGCGCCTGCCCGAGCGGGACGGCGGCCCGGCTGACCGGCATCGCGCGCAGCCGGTCCGCGACACCTCGGTGGGTGTCCTGAGCGGCCTGGAACATCGCGGTCATCAGGCCGTTCGCCGCCGTCGCCGCCAGCATCCCCGGGACCAGGAACGCCCGGTAGTCGGTGCCCGGCATGGCGAGCGCGCTGCCGAAGACGTACCCGAAGAACAGCAGGAAGACGATCGGCATGGCCTGCGTCATGACGGTCATCGCCGGGGCGCGCCGGATGCGCTGGAGATGGCGGCCGAGGATCGCGGTGCCGTCGTGGGCGAGGGAGCTCATGCGGTGGCCTCCTGGCGGGATGCGGTGGCGGGCGCGCGGCCGGTGAGGCGCAGGAACACCTCGTCGAGGGAGGGTGGGCGCAGGGACGCGTCGAGCAGAGGGACCCCGGCCGCGTCCGCCTCGCGCACGATCCGGGGCAGGGTGAGCGTGGTGTCGGTGGTGACCGCGCCGACCGTGCGGCGCTCGGGGTCCAGGACCGGAGCCGAGCCGGTGAGCCGGTCGAGCACCGCGGCCGCGGCGTTCAGCGCAGTCGCGTCGGCGACCGTCACCTCGGCGTAGTGGCCGATCAGCGCCTTGAGTTCGGCGGGAGTGCCGCGCTGCGCGACCTGGCCGTCGTCGATCAGGACGATCTCGTCGGCGAGCCGGTCGGCCTCCTCCAGGTACTGCGTGGTGAGCAGCACGGTCGTGCCCTGGGACGCCAACCCCCGTACGGCGTCCCAGATCTCGTTGCGGCTGCGCGGGTCGAGCCCGGTGGTGGGCTCGTCCAGGAAGAGGACCTTCGGCGGCACGATCAGGCTCGCGGCGAGGTCGAGCCGGCGGCGCATGCCCCCGGAGTACGTGCGGGCTGGCCGGTCGGCGGCGTCGGCGAGCCCGAAGCGCTCCAGGAGTTCGCCGGTGCGCGAGCGCGGGGCGCGAAGGAGCCGGGCGAACAGTCGCAGGTTCTCGGCGCCCGTCAGATCGCCGTCGACGGAGGCGTACTGCCCGGTGACCGCGATCCGGGCGCGCACGCCGGCCGGGTCGCGGACCACGTCGCACCCGGCGACCGTCGCGCTGCCGGAGTCGGGGGAGACGAGGGTGGTGAGCACCCGGACGGCGGTGGTCTTGCCGGCTCCGTTGGGGCCGAGGACCCCGCAGACGGTGCCCTCGGGCACGGCGAGGTCGAGTCCGCGCAGCGCGTGCACGTCTCCATAGCGCTTCCGCAGACCTTCACTAAGTACAGCGTACGTAGTCGTCATGGGAGGACGGTAGCGCACTACGTACGGCGTACGTAACCGGGGGAGCGGAAGCGTCATTACGATGGGGCGGCGAGGTGATGAACGATGGCGGGCCGACCGGCCGAACCCGAAGTGATCTGGGCGCGCCCCGAGCGCACGGGCCGTGGCCCCAAACCGGCGTACAGCCGGGGCGACATCGCGGCCGCGGCCGTCCGCATCGCCGACGCCGAGGGCATCGACGCCGCCTCCATGCGCCGCGTCGCCGCCGAACTGGGCTGCGGCACCATGTCGCTCTACAACTACGTGCCGCGCAAGGAAGACCTCTACGAGCTGATGGTCGACGCGGTCAGCGCGGAGTACGACCTCGGGGAATCCAGCGGCGACTGGCGGGCCGACATGACCGTGATCGCCCGGCAGACCCGCGCGATCATGTACCGGCACCCCTGGGTGACCCGGGTCATGACCACCGCGTACGGCTTCAGCCCGAACGCCCTGCGCTATCTGGAGTGGTGCCTGGGCGCCCTGGAACCGCTCGCCATCGATCCCGGTCTGAAGATGCAGCTCATCGCCATGGTCAACGGCACCGTGATGGCGACCGTCCGCAACGAGCAGGCCATGGCCGAGCGGGCCCGGGGACTGCCCTGGAGCGAGGAACAGGAGCAGGCCGTCCGGGGGGCCTATCTGGCCGGACAGGTCGCGTCCGGCGCCTACCCGCACCTCGCGGCCCTGCTCGCGGCGCCCGCCGAACCCGTCGACGCCGAGGAGATCTTCGAGACGGGGATCGCCCGGCTCCTGGACTCGTTCACGCCCCGGACCGAAGCGCCCCGGACCGAAGCGCCCCGGACCGAGACGTCCCGGACCGGCTGAGGAGCGGGCGGGACGCGCCGCCGCCCGGTTGACCGCCGTGCGCGGGTGACCCACGCTCGATGGAGAGGGGCTCGACGCGACGGGTCCGCCGGGAGCGACGCCGGACACTCCGCGGAGCCGCCAGTGAGCGGACCGTTCCCGGCGGGCGGCACCGGGAGGCAGCGCATGTGCGGCATCACCGGATGGGTCTCCTACGAGCGTGACCTGCGCACCGAGGTGGCGACGGTGGACGCGATGACGGAGACCATGGCCTGTCGGGGGCCGGACGACCGCGGCACCTGGATCGAGGGACCCGCCGCCCTCGGCCATCGCAGGCTCGCGATCATCGACCTGCCCGGCGGGCGCCAGCCCATGACCGCGCGGACCCCGGACGGCACCGTCGTCCTCGTCTACTCGGGCGAGGCGTACAACTTCACCGAACTGCGCCGCGAGCTGACCGACCGCGGGCACCGCTTCCGTACCCAGTCCGATACCGAGGTGGTCCTGCGGGCCTATCTCGAATGGGGCGAGAAGCTGGCCGAACGGCTCAACGGCATGTACGCCTTCGCCCTCTGGGACGGCCGGCGCGACGCGCTCGTGATGGTCCGCGACCGGATGGGCATCAAGCCGTTCTCCTACTACCCCACCCCCGACGGGGTGCTCTTCGGCTCCGAGCCCAAGGCGATCCTCGCCAACCCGCTGGCCCGCGCGCGGGTGGGGATCGACGGGCTGCGCGAGCTGTTCGCGATGATCAGAAAGCCCGGACACGCCGTCTGGGACGGGATGTACGAGATCGAGCCGGGCACCGTCGTCACCGTCGACCGCCAGGGGCTGCGCCGGCGCGTGTACTGGCGCCTTGAGACCCGGCCGCACCCCGACGACCGCGCCACGACCATCGCCACCGTCCGCTCCCTCCTCGACGACATCGTGCGCCGCCAGCTGGTCGCCGACGTCCCGCGCTGCACGCTGCTGTCGGGCGGTCTGGACTCCTCCGCGGTGACGGCCCTGGCCGCCCGGCAACTGGGCGAGCACGGCGAACGGGTACGGAGCTTCGCCGTCGACTTCGCCGGGCTGACCGACAGCTTCGTCCCCGACGGGCTGCGCGCCGCCCCCGACACCCCGTTCGTGCACGACGTGGCAGAGGACAGCGGCACCGACCACCGGGACGTCGTGCTGGACGTGGAGGCCCTGGCGGATCCCGAGCTGCGGGCCAGGGTGCTGCGCGCCCGTGACCTGCCGGTGGGCTACGGCGACATGGACAGCTCGCTCCTCCTGCTGTTCCGGGCGATCCGGGGACGCTCCACCGCCCTCCAGAACCACGCCAAGGACCTGCTCGCCCGCCCCGCCCACCCCGTCTTCGACCTGCTCGACCGGGAACGGGTCCGCCGGGCCGCGTACCGCGACACCCCGCAGGCCACCCAGAACTCCTGCCGCGGTCTCGAACGGACCCTGGACCTGGCGCTGTGGCTGGACCTCTACCGGCCCGAGGTCTCCCTCACCTGACCGCCCGCGTACGGCGGTGGAGGGCTCAGTGGGCCTCGACCGTCACCGTGAAGGAGAACCGGTCGCCCCGGTAGTGGATCCGGGCCACGTCGACGACCCGGCCGCCGTCGTCGTACGTCACGCCCGTGTAGTGGAGGATCGGCGACAGGAGCGGCACCTGGAGCAGCCGCGCGGTCTCGGGATCGGCGAGGCGCGCCTCCACGGTGTCGGTGATCCGGCTGATCTTCACGCCGACGACGTCCCGCAGCACCTTCGTCATCGGCCAGCGCTCCAGATCGGCCGGGTCGATGCCGGCCGCGATCTGCGGGAGCACCGCGTTCTCGACCCAGTTGGTGGGCTCGCCGCTCTCCCCGTCCGCGCGCAGCCGGCGGAAGACGGCGACCTCGCCGCAGCCGGGGAAGTGCTCGACGAGCTCGCCCGGCACCGGCTCGGTGCCGTGCCCGAGGACGGTGGTCCGCTCGCCGGACTGCTGGGCCACGATCGCGTCGATCGAACCCAGCAGCCGGCGCGGGGCGGAGCGCCGGGCGCCCGGCTCGATGAAGGTGCCGCGCCGTCGGTGCCTGCTGATCAGGCCCTCCGCCTCCAGTTCCTTGAGGGCCTGGCGCATGGTCAGCACACTGACGCCGTAGTGCGCGGCGAGCTGCTCCTCGGTGGGCAGCCGCAGCGAGGCGTCGGGGGTGCGGCCCAGTATGGAGGCGCGCAGCGACTGCGAGACCTGGTACCAGAGCGGGAGCTTCCGGTTCAGGACCAGCGAGTCGGGGGCGAAGGCGGTCACGGCTCTCTCCGTACGACGACTACCGGACACCACCCGGCCGGTCACCGGGAACGGCGACGGTCACGGCCGGAAGTGGCGCTCAAGACCCTGCCATATGTCGTCGTAGCCCTGCTGCAGGTGTTCGGCTTCGGCCGCCTGGGAGGTCGTGAGCACCGGCCAGCGGGTCTCGAACATGAAGGCCAGTCCGTCGTCGATCCGCTGCGGCTTCAGCTCGGCGGCACTCGCCTTGTCGAAGGTCTCCCGGTCGGGGCCGTGCGCCGACATCATGTTGTGCAGCGAGCCGCCGCCCGGCACGAAGCCCCCCTTGCCGGCCGTCTTGGCGTCGTAGGCGCCCTCGATCAGGCCCATGTACTCGCTCATCACGTTGCGGTGGAAGTACGGGGGCCGGAACGTGTCCTCGCCGACCAGCCACCGCGGGGCGAAGACCACGAAGTCGACGCCGGCGAGACCGGCGGTGTCGGACGGGGCGGTCAGCACCGTGAAGATCGACGGGTCGGGGTGGTCGTAGGAGATCGTCCCGATGACGTTGAACCGGTGCAGGTCGTAGACGTACGGCGTGTGGTTGCCGTGCCAGGCGACGACGTCGAGCGGGGAGTGGCCGTACGTCGCGGACCACAGGTTGCCGCAGTACTTGTTGACCACCTCGACCGGGCCCGCGACGTCCTCGTAGGCGGCCACGGGGGCCCGGAAGTCGCGGGCGTTGGCCAGGCCGTTGGCGCCGATCGGGCCGAGGTCGGGGAGCTGGAACGGCGCGCCGTGGTTCTCGCAGACGTACCCGCGGGCCGTCGCGGCGAGGAGCTCGACGCGGAAGCGCACACCGCGCGGGATCAGCGCGATCTCGCCGGGGCGGACCGCGAGCAGACCGAGTTCGGTGCGCAGCAGCAGACCGCCCTGCTCGGGGACGATCAGCAGCTCGCCGTCGGCGTCGCTGAACACCCGCTCCATCGGCGCGTTCGCGTGGTAGAGGTGCACGGCCATGCCGCAGCGCTGGGCCGGGTCGCCGTTGCCGCCGAGCGTCCACAGGCCGGCCAGCCAGTCCGTACCGGGGGCCGGCTCCGGCAGCGGGTCCCAGCGCAGGCGGTTGGGGTCGGGCACGGTCTCGGTGAACGGTCCGCCGCGCAGGGTGCCGTTGTCGATCCGGCGGAACGGCGGGTGTGCGGCGGAGGGACGGATCCGGTACAGCCACGAGCGCCGGTTGTGCGCCCGGGGCTCCGTGAAGGCGCTGCCGCTCAGCTGCTCCGCGTACAGGCCGAGCGGGGCCCGCTGCGGCGAGTTGCGGCCCTCGGGGAGGGCGCCGGGAACGGCCTCGGTGGTGTGCTCATTGCCGAATCCCGTGCTGTAGGTCAGCGCGGCGGCGATCTTGCCCGCCTGTTCCGCGTTCAGCGCGTGCATCGTGTGCTCCTGTCCTGACGCTCGCTCACAACAACAATCCTATGGGTGACCGTAGGATTGAACTCCGCCCGCGTCAACGACTCTCGGCGATGTCGTGGGCGACGACCGCCTGTTCGGTGTGCGTGTCGGGCGCGTCCGGGGGATGCGGCGGTCCGGTGGCCAGGGTGGCCGGGATGGCCTGGGTGGCCGGGCGGCGTCGTGACCGGGGCCCTTGGACGCGGTGGGTGCACGAGGGGTTCCAAAAGTTGAGCAATGCTCTACTCTCGCGCCATGTCATGGACCCGACGGTTCGTTCTCGCGTTCTCGGCCGTGCTCGCGGTGCTCGCCGCCGCCCTGACCGCCGCTCCCGCCGCCCAGGCGCACGAGGAGCGGCCCGTCACCTTCCCCGACGGCTCGGGCAGTGTCCCCGTACCGCGCACCGGGGAGCCCGATCTGCTCGTCTGCAAGACCGACCGGGCCGACTTCGAACGCCGTGTCGCCGGCTTCCCGGCCCCGCTGAAGGCCCGCAACCTCGCGCTGTACGCCCGCTGCGCCCGGCAGGGCTACCGCCATCTCCAGCAGGCCGTCGACGCCGTCGACCGCCCCGGCATGACCATCGCGATGCTGCCCGGGCTGTACGAGGAGGAGCCCTCGCTGCCCGCGCCCACCGGCGCGTGCGCCGCGCTCAAGGCGCCCCGCTCGGCGCTCGGCTACCAGATCCTCAGCTACGAGCAGCAGCGGCGCTGCCCGCACAACCAGAACCTGGTCGCCATCCTCGGCAAGAAGAACCTCCAGATCGAGGGCACCGGCGCCTCCCGGCTCGACGTCGTCATCGACGCCCGGTACGCCAAGCTCAACGCGCTGCGCGCCGACTCCTCCGACGGCGTCTACTTCCGTAACTTCACCGCCCAGCGCACCACCTTCAACTCGCTCTACGTCCTCGCGAGCGACGGCTTCGTCATCGACGACGTCCTCACCCGCTGGAACGACGAGTACGGCTTCCTCACCTTCGCCTCCGACCACGGGCTCTACAAGAACTGCGAGTCCTACGGCAACGGCGACTCCGGCATCTACCCCGGCTCGGCCTCGAACATCAACGACGGCCGCGGCTACGACGTCCCCCGCCACTCCATCGAGATCACCGGCTGCCGCAGCCACCACAACATGGTCGGCTACAGCGGCACCGCCGGGGACTCCGTCTACGTCCACGACAACGAGTTCGACCACAACATGGGCGGCGCCTCCATGGACTCCGCCTTCCCCGGCCACCCCGGCCTCCCGCAGAACCACGCCCGCTTCGAACGGAACCTGATCCACGACAACAACGAGGACTACTACCGGTACGTCGCCGACGGCACCTGCGCCCGGCCGCCCGTCGACCGCGGCTACGAAGAGGGCGTCGTCTGCCCGCAGATCTCCATGCCGCCCGGCACCGGCATCATCACCGCAGGCGGCAACTGGAACCTCTACGAGAACAACTGGATCTACGGCCACGAGCGCGCCGGCGTCTTCCTCAGCGCCGTCCCCGCCTTCATCCGCGGCGAATCGGCCTGGGGCAAGCAGACCGACACCTCCCACCACAACCGGTACGCCGGCAACCACCTGGGCGTCGACAAGGCCGGCCGCGCCCACCCGAACCGCACCGACGTGTGGTGGGACGGCCAGGGCAGCGGCAACTGCTGGCAGTCCGACACCGGGGCCGGCACCCCGTACGCGCTGCCCTCCTGCGGGACACGTCGCGGCGACGTCACCGGCGACACCCGCCGCCTCGCGGGCGAACCCGCCAAACTCGCCCAGCTCCTCGTCTGCGCCGACTACGACGTCCGGGCCCGCCGGCTGCCCGCGGGCTGCGACTGGTACGGCGCCCAGGGCATCCGGCGCGTCGAGACCCAGCTCGCTCTCGGCATCGCCGCGGTCCTCGCCCTGGTCGGCGGCACCCTGTGGTGGCGCCGGCTGCGCGGCGGCCGGCTCGCGGGCACGGCGGCCCTGCTCGGGCTGCTCGGCCTGGCCCTCGACGTGGCCGCCTCCACCCGCTCCCTCACCCCGACCCCGCTGCCCGCCGTGGCCCTGCTCCTGACGGGACTGGGGTGGACCGGCCTCGGCCTCGCCCTGCGCACCCGTCACCCACGCCGCCCCGTCTTCGCCTGGACCACACTCGTCCTCGGCGTCCTCACTCTCCTCGACGCGTTCGACAAGGCGGTCCTGATGATCCCCTGGATCCCCGTCAGCCCGGCCTGGGTCCGCGGACTGCTCGGCATCGTCTGGGTGCTCTGGGCCGTCATCGTGGCCGGCGCCCGCCGCCCCGCCCCGTCCCCCGAGCCCGCCGGCAGCCCCGCATGACCCCCCGCCGACCGGAGCCGGCCACCGAGCCGGCCACGAGCGGTACGGCCGCGACGCATCCTGCCGGGCGGCCCGGAGCGGCCGATGGCACGGTGGCCCGCCTCGCGGGCGCCGAGGGGCACGCCGCCCCGACACGGGCCGGGGCGGCCGGGACCGCGACCGGAGCGGCCCGCTCCCGGGGCGCCGGCCGTCGCTCCCGCGCCGGGGCCGCGCTGTTCGCCGTCGCCCTCGGCGCGGCCCTCGTCGCCGGCTGCGGCGGGCGCCCCACCACCCACCACAAGCCCGGTACCAGCCACCAGGAGGCGACCGGCGGCGCCGGCACCCTCCTGGACGCCCGGGACAGCACCGGGCACCGCCTGCGCGAGGTGCCCGGGAAGGGCGCGCCCACCGTCCGGGCCGAGGCCCGGCCCGACAGTGAGGGCGGCTGGAACGTCCACCTCTTGGTGGAGAGGTTCCGCTTCACCCCCGAGAGCACCGGCGGCGCCGCCCTGCCCGGCCGCGGCCACGCCCGTCTCCTCCTCGACGGCCGCGAGACCGCCCGCGCCTACGGCCCCTGGTCCCATGTCCCGGCCGGCGCCCGCACGCTCACCGTGCGGCTCTACGCCGACGACCACACCGCCTGGGCCGTCGCCGGCCGCCCCGTCGAGACCACGCTCCGCCTCGGCACCGGCGCGTCCGATCCCGGCGCATCCGCCACCGGCCCCGCCCCGACCACGCCCGCGACCCCGGCGACCCCGTCCCCGCCGTCCGGCCGTACCGTCACGATCACTGTCACCGGCACCTCCGTCCAACCACCGCCCTCCCGCGTCGAAGTGAAGAAGGGCGAACGCGTCACCCTCCAGGTGACCAGCGACCGCGCCGACACCCTCCACGTCCACGGCTACGACCGCGAACTCCGCCTCTCTCCCGGCACGACGGCCACCCTCACCCTGACCGCCGACCGCACCGGACTGTTCGAGGTCGAGACCCACACCTCCGCACTCGTCCTCACCCAACTGGTCGTCCGATGACGGCACTCACCGGCCTCACCGGCCCGCTCACCGGCCCGCTTCCCGGCCCCGTCACCGGCCTCCTGACGGCACCGCCGCCCCTGCCGCTCGCCCATGGCGTGGGCGCCCAGCACGACCTGCCCCTCTCGCCCTTCTACGCGTACGCCGGCGCCTTCGCCGCACTGTTCGTCTCCTTCCTCTCACTCGGCCTGCTCTGGTCCGTCTCCCGCTTCCGCGGCGACCAAGCGGGCCGCCCCCTGCCCGCCGCCGTCCAGCGCCTCGCCGACGCCACCGCCACCCGCACCGCCCTCCGGCTGCTCGGCGCCGCCGCCGGTCTCGCCGTCGTCCTGTACCTCCTCCTCGGCCCCGACGACCCGGACCGGAACCCCGCGCCCGGCGCCGTCTACGTCCTGCTCTGGGTCGGACTCGTCCCCGCCTCCCTTCTCCTCGGCCCCGTCTGGCGCCTCCTCAACCCCCTGCGCACCCTGTCCGCCCTCCTGCCCGCGCGGCGCGCGCCCCGCCCGCTCCCGCCCCGGCTCGGCATCCGGCCCGCGGCCGCCGGACTCCTGCTCTTCGCCTGGCTCGAACTCGTCGCCCCCGACAACACCACCGCCCCCGTCCTCCTCGCCGCCCTCGGCGTCTACACGGCTACCGGCCTCCTCGGCGCCGCCCGCCACGGCCCCGCCTGGTTCGAACACGCCGACCCCTTCGAGGTCTACTCCTCCCTGCTCGCCCGGCTCTCCCCCTTCGGCCGCCGCGCCGACGGCCGGCTCGTCGTGCGCTCCCCCTTCAACGGCCTCGACGCCACCCCGCCCGTCCCCGGCCTCGTCGCCACCGTCAGCGTCCTCCTCGGCTCCACCGCCTACGACGGCTTCTCCGACAACCCCCGCTGGATCACCACCCTCCAGACCTCATCCCTCGGCCGCACCCTCACCGCCACGCTCGGCCTGCTCGCCGCCGTCGCCCTCGTCGCCGCGCTCTACGCCCTGTGCGCCGGCGTCCTGCGGCTGCTCCACCGCGAACTCGCCACCCCGCTCACCTCCTTCGCCCACTCCCTGCTGCCCATCGCCCTCGGCTATCTCGTCGCCCACTACTTCTCGCTCTTCGTCACCGAATCGCCACGCACCGTCATGATGGCAGCCGGCACTGACAACGCCCCCTCGCCCGCCCCGCCCCTGGGTCCCGGCGGCCTCGCGACCCTCCAGGTCGTCGCGATCGTCACCGGCCACGTGCTCGGCGTCGTCGCCGCCCACGACCGCTCCGTCCGGCTCTTCCCGCCCGCCCGGGCCGTGGCGGGCCAACTCCCGCTGTTCGCGCTGATGATCGCGTACACCCTGGGCGGCATCGGCCTGCTCATCGCCTGAGTCAGACCGGAGCGGCATGATGGGTTCCGTGCCCCAGTCCAGCCCCCGCCCGCTCGTCCCGCAGCCGCCCGCCCCGCGCCCGGCGACGGGACCCGCGCTCCGCCGCGCCCCGATCCAGCGGCGCAGCGCCGAGCGGCTCGCCCGCATCCTCGACGCCTGTGCCGAACTCCTCGACGAGACCGGGTACGAGCGGCTGAGCACCCGCGCCGTCGCGGTCCGCGCGGGCGTCCCCATCGGGTCCGTCTACCGCTTCTTCGGCAACAAGCGGGCCATGGCCGCCGCCCTCGCCCACCGCAACCTCGACCGTTACGCCGCCCGCGTCGCCGCCGGCCTCGCCGCGCTCCCGGCCCCGGCCGTCGCTTCGGGCGAGGGCGGGGCCGTGCTCCGGCCCGTCGACGCCGGCCGGATCATCGACGCCGTCCTCGACGCGTACCTCGCGATGAAGCGCACGGTGCCGGGCTTCGGCCTCGTCGACTTCGGCGTCCCGGACCCGTGCGCCGCCCCGGACGAGCCGGAGGGGTCGGGCGTCGCGGAAGGCTCCGGCGAGAACCCCAACCACCTCGTCGCCGACCGTATCTGCGGCCTCCTCGCCGGGCCCCTCGGCTGGTCCGCCGACGACACCCTGCGCCGCAAGGTGCTGGTCGGCGTCGAGACCACCGACGCCCTGCTGCGGCTCGCCTTCCGCACCGACCCCTCCGGCGACCCCGCGCTCGTCGCCGAGACCCGCACCCTCCTGTACGCCTACCTGGCACCCGCGCTGGCCCGGCCCCGCGGCACCCACTGACCCACGCGCCCCTGGGGCACCAGCCTGGCCTGGGGTTTCGCTCGTACGGTCCGCACGAGGCCACCTTGTTGCCGCGCTCATCCCGCACCTACCGTCGGCCGCACCACCACTCTGACGGCTGTTCACGGACGAACGTGACGTGAGGTGTCCTTCATGCTGACCATCCTCGGCTTCGCCATGATCGCGACCTTCCTGGTCCTGATCATGACCCGGAAGATGTCGCCGATCGCGGCACTCGTGCTCATTCCCGCGTTGTTCTGCGTCGCCGTCGGCCAAGGGGCCCGGCTGGGCGACTGCGTCCTCGACGGCGTCGGCAAGCTGGCGCCCACGGCCGCGATGCTGATGTTCGCGATCGTCTTCTTCGGCGTCATGATCGACGTCGGCCTGTTCGATCCGGTCGTCCGCGGCATCCTGCGTTTCTGCAAGGCCGACCCGATGCGGGTGGTGGTCGGTACGGCGGTGCTGGCCGCCATCGTCTCGCTGGACGGCGACGGCTCCACCACCTTCATGATCACGGTCTCCGCGATGTTCCCGCTCTACAAACGGCTCGGCATGAGTCTCGTCGTCATGACCGGCGTCGCCGCCACCGCGAACGGGGTCATGAACACCCTTCCCTGGGGCGGCCCCACGGCCCGCGCGGCCACCGCGCTGGGGCTCGACGCGGCCGACGTGTTCGTCCCGATGATCCCGGCGCTCGGCGCCGGCCTGCTGTGCGTCTTCCTCCTCGCCTACGCCCTCGGCCGCCGTGAGCGCGCCCGCGTCGGCCGCCTCGCTCTCGGCGGCGTCCCCGCGCCGCAGGCGGCGAGCGTCCTGGTCGAGGCCGGTGACGGCGGTGGCGGCAGCGAAGGTGGTGCCGGCACCGGTGCCGGTGGCGACACGGCGGCCGGCGCGGCCGAGGGCGAGCCCCGCGACGAGGACGCCTTCACCGTGCTCGACCCGCACCGCGAGACGCTCCGGCCCCGGCTGTACTGGTTCAACGCCGGCCTCACCGCCGCCCTGATCGCCGCGATGATCACGGAGCTGCTGCCCATCCCGGTGCTGTTCCTGCTGGGTGCCGCGCTCGCACTCACCGTCAACTTCCCGCGTATGGCCGACCAGAAGGCCCGCCTCGCGGCCCACGCGGACAACGTCCTCAACGTCACCGGCATGGTCTTCGCCGCCGCCGTCTTCACCGGAGTGCTCTCCGGGACCGGCATGGTCGCGCACATGGCCGACTGGCTGGTCGGCGCCGTCCCGGGCGGCATGGGCCCGCACATGGCGCTGGTCACCGGCGCGCTGAGCCTGCCGCTCACGTACTTCATGTCCAACGACGGCTTCTACTTCGGCGTGCTGCCCGTGCTCGCCGAGGCCGGCGCGGCGCATGGCGTCCCGCCGGTGGAGATCGCCCGGGCCTCGCTGGTCGGCCAGGCGCTGCACATGTCGAGCCCGCTGGTCCCGGCCGTGTACGTGCTGGTCGGCATGGCGCGGGTCGAGTTCGGCGACCACACCCGCTTCACCGTGAAGTGGGCGGCGCTGACCTCTTTGGTCGTGCTCGGCGCGGGCATCCTGGTCGGCATTCTCTGAGGCCGCGCCCCGGTAGTGCCCGGCGCGAGCCGCCCGCCCCCGCGGCGGATCCAGGGCCGGACGGGTGGAAGTCGGAGGGTGACACGGCTTGTTGCCACCCTCCGTAGTCACGGGATGACCAATAGTCAGATTATCGACCAATAGGTTCGATATCGGTACGACTGGAGGAATCCCGCATGACCGCCCCGGCTCTCCGCCCCCTGCTGTCCACCGCCGTGACCGCGCTCGCCCTCGGTTCCCTGGCCCTGACGAGCGCGCCCGCGGCCTTCGCCGCCCCCGGCGACAACGGTGACGTCAAGATCCATCTGTCGGGCACGCCCGTCGGTTCGCTGAGCGACGAGACCAAGGTCTGCCGGTTCTACCTCGACGCCTTCAACTTCGACACCCTCCAACTGGTGGACTGGGAGATCACCCCTCAGCCGGCGAAGTCGGCCACGCCGAACCTCAGCGGGTCGATCAACCTCTCGGTCGGCATCGGGCACACCAACGACCTCATGCTGCCGAACGGCACGTACCGGCTCACCTGGAAGTTCCTGGGCGAGACGGGCGCCGCCAAGCACAAGGTCTTCACGGTCGACTGCACCGGCGGCCAGACAGGCGGCAAGCCGCCGCACGGCCCGGTCGGCGCGGGCGGCGGCGGGGCGGCGGAGAACGTCGCGGCCGTCGGGGACGACACCACCTTCGGGGTCGGATCGGCGATCGTCGCGGCGCTCGCGGGCACCGCCGGCCTCCTTCTCGTCCGCCGCTCGCGCCGGCGCAACAATGGCGTCGCGTAGGTCCGTTCCCCCGCGCGGGACGGTGTCCGCCGGCGGCCGGGTCCCGGCCCGGCCCTCGTACGAGCGGCCCCCGTATGAGCGGCCCTCGTACGAGCGGTGCCCGCGCGGGACGGGGCCGCGCCGGCCTCGTTCCCTCCACATGCCCTATGTGTTCAGGCATGGGTGACAGCCCATGACGACTGCCGGGTTTCCCCATTCGGAAACCCCCGGATCAAAGCC
>NZ_JBEYHT010000089.1:0-25379 GCF_040635425.1 Streptomyces laurentii
GTGTTTATGGCGGTGGGGGGGGGGTTGGTGGTGTCAGCGGCGCCCGGGCGCGCTGTCCCGTTTGCGGCGGGGGGCCCGGCAGGCGGACGCCGCGGGGCCCCTCGTTCGCGAGCCGAGCCGGGCCGAGTCGTACCGGGTCGGGCCGAGTCGTACCGGGTCGGCTGGGTCGGCTGGGTCGGCTGGGGACCGGATCAGTCCTCGTCGGCCAGGATCAGGTACATCTTCTTGCGGGCCTCGTTGACGACCTCGACCGCCTTCTGCCGCTGCTCCGCGCTGCCGGTCTTCCAGACCTGGCCGAACGCCTCCATCAGGCCGAAGCCGGCCTGCCGGATCTCGTTCACGGCGTCCCAGTCGATCCCGCGGCCGGCCTCCTCCCACGGAGCCTCCGGCCCGTCCTCGGCCTCGGCGCGCCCGGTGTCGGTGAGCGTGAACAGCTTCTTGCCGCCCTCGCTCGCGCTGGCGATCAGGCCCTCGTCCTCCAGCATCTGGAGGGTCGGGTAGACGGATCCGGGGCTGGGCTTCCAGGCGCCGGACGTGCGCTCGCCGATCTCCTGGATCATCTCGTAGCCGTGCATCGGGCGGTCCTTGAGCAACGCCAGGATCGACGCCCGCACATCCCCGCGCCGCGCCCGGCCCCGCCCGCCGCCACGCCCCCGGCCACCGAAGCCGCCACCGCCCCAGGGTCCACCCCCGAAGCCCGGCCCGAACGGCCCGAACGCGGCCCGCCGCCCTTCACCCGCACCCCGGGGACCGGGGCCGCAGTTCCCGTGACCGTGCTCATGTCCGTACTCGTGTCCGTAGCCACGCATCGCAGTGCTCCTTCCATCGAGTTCCATCGCCGCACTGTCGCGATGCTTCAACGATATATCGGAACCTGTCGTACGACAAGGAACCGTACGGGGGAGGTCGGTGTCGACCTGTGCCAGTGGGTGTCGATCGATTGCCGGCGCAGGCAGATCGGATGGCTTCTGCGCCCCTGAGAGATGACGGCCTGTCTGTTTGCGACATGACCACAGACGGCGACGATCACTCCGCTCGACGGGTCTGTAGTGTGCGGCGATGACAAGAAGCGAGCGACTCGCGGACCAGCTGGACTGGTACTGGCACAAGAACCTGCGGCCGCGGCTGGACGGTCTTACCGACGAGGAGTACTTCTGGGAGCCGGTGCGCGACTGCTGGAGCATCCGCCCACGTGGCACGTCGGCCGCACCGATGCCGAAAGGCTCGGGGGAATGGACGATGGACTTCGCGTCCCCTGACCCCGTGCCGGCACCGGTGACCACGATCGCCTGGCGGATGGCGCACATCATCGTCTCGTGCCTGGGCTATCGGGTCGCATGGTACTTCGGCGGCCAGGACGTCGACTCCCGGACATTCGCCTACGCGGGGACCGCTGACGAGGCGCTGAAACAGCTCGATGAGATGTACGGGAGATGGAACGCGGGGGTCCGCGGGCTCTCGGACGCCGACCTGGACAATCCGCCCGCGGTGGGTCCCGAGCGGTTTCCCGTGGAGAACAGGGTCCTGCACGTCAACAGGGAGCTGATCCATCACGGCGGCGAGATTTCCCTGCTGCGCGACCTCTACCGCTGGCAGGACGGAGCCGTACCGCGCCGCATATGACGTTCGGTGACCGGCGGCGGGAGACGCGGCCGGCCTCAGCCTTCTAGGCTGGCGCGATGACTGATGAGCGGGAGCGGGTGCGGCCGTCGGGAGTGTGGGCCACGGCGGTGGGAGTGGCCAGAGTGCGGGCGCTGGAGACCGAATGGGAAAACGCCCTGTTCCGCGACCCGCTGGCACAGGCATTCGCCACCGCCGGCGGCCTGTGGCCCTCCTCGCCGCCGCTGCCCGATGACGAGGCCGCGCGCCGCCGACTGGCCGTGTCGCTCTCCATCGTCATCAGGACGAAGTTCCTCGACGACCTGGTGCGGCAGGCCTCCGCGTCCGGGGTCCGGCAGGTCGTGCTGCTCGGCGCCGGCATGGACAGCCGGGCCTTCCGGATGGACTGGCCCGAGGGCACCCGGCTGTTCGAGGTCGACACCGCCGCTCCACTGGACTTCAAGGCTTCGGTGCTCGTCCAGGAGCGGGCCGTCGCGCGCTGCGAGCGGATCCCCGTCGCGGTGGATCTGCGTGAGGACTGGCCGGGTGCGCTGGCCGCCGCAGGGCACGACCCGACCGTACCGACCGCGTGGATCGCCGAAGGACTGCTGATCTACCTGCCCGAGGAAGCGGTGGAGCTGCTGCTGGCCCGCATCAGCGCGCAGTCGGCGGCGGGCAGTCGGATGGGGCTGACCTTGGGCTCGCGCGGCGTGATCGAGCGCTTCGGCGCGGACGCGGAGCCGGGATCGGCGGCGTCCCTGTGGGTCTCGGAGATGCCCGACGACCCGGTGGGCTGGCTGGCCGGGCACGGCTGGGAGGCCGACAGCCACACCCTGCGCGAGCGAGCCGCCGCCTACGGCCGCCCGATCGGCACCCCGCCGCAGCCCGAGGAACGGCCCGGTGGACTGATCTCGGCGGTCCGCCGGTAGAGCACGAAGAGGGCTGCTCCGCAGGGGGTTCCGTGATCTACTCCCGGTCATGCCGTGGGTGCCGCCGGACCTGGACGACACCCTGGCCGACCGGGACGCGGCCTTCCGCGCCGCCGTTTCGAAGGGGACCAGTGGGAGGGCCTTCGCGCATGACCATGCACGATGACCAAGTGGACGTGACCACCGAGATCGTCGCGGCCTTGGTCCGAGAGCAGTTCCCTCAGTGGAGCGGCAAGGCCATCCGGCTCGTGTCGTCGACCGGGACGGTCCACGCCATCTTCCGTATCGGGAACGACCTCTCCGCGCGCTTCCCCCTGCGCCTGGCCGATGCCGCCGAGGTTCTGACGGTTCTGGAACGGGAAGCCCGGGCGAGCGCGGAGCTGGCGCGGGTGTCCCGGTTCCCCGCCCCGGAACCCGTCGCCTTGGGAAAACCCGGAGCGGGCTACCCCATGCCGTGGTCGGTCCAGACATGGCTGCCGGGAACGGTCGCTTCCGATGCCGACCCGAGTGGGTCGGACGCGTTCGCCGAGGACCTCGCGGCCTTCATCGCGTCCCTCCGGGACGCCGACACCCGGGGACGACGTTTCAGCAGCGAGAACCGGGGCGGCGTTCTCGCCGACCACGACGCTTGGATGGCGCAGTGCTTCGAGGAGAGTGAGGGCCTGCTCGACGTGCCCCGGCTTCGCCGGATGTGGAGCCGCTTTCGGGAGTTGCCCCGCACGGGTGCTGACGTGATGAGCCATGGTGACCTGATTCCGGGCAATGTGCTGGTGGCGGGAGACCGGCTCAGCGGTGTACTCGATACCGGCGGCTTCGGCCCGGCCGACCCCGCGCTGGATCTGGTCGGCGCCTGGCACCTGTTGCGATCGGGCCCGCGGGACGTGTTCCGGCGGACACTGGCCTGTGACGATCTGGAGTGGGAGCGCGGCAAGGCATGGGCGTTCGAACAGGCGATGGGTCTGGTCTGGTACTACATCGAAAGCAATCCGCCGATGAGCGGAATGGGGCGCCGGACACTCGACCGCATTCTGGAGTCGATGGAGTGAGGTCGCCCCGATCGCAGGCCGCGACAGAGACGACCGCTTGCCACCCCCGCTGGCAACAGCACCCACGTGACCGGATCGGCTGAGACGGGACACCGGCCGGGCATGCACTGGTCGTACCGCGGCCCAGGCCGCGGCGCGCTCAGCAGGCGGGCTCGACTTCCGGCTCGACAGGGAAAATCCCGTGGTCGGCGCGGTCCGCTCCTGATTACCGTGTGCCGCATGAGTGAGGACACGTGGACGGGGATACGGGAGCGGGTGCTGCGGCTCGCCGAGCACCCCGGAGCAGGCGAGGTCTTCGGGGCGCAGGGGCATGGATTCCGCCTCGGTCCGGTCATGCGCGAGGAGGAACTCCTGTCGCTGGAGGCCGCCTTGGGCAGTGAGCTGCCGGCGCCGTACCGAAGCTTTCTCCTCCGCGTCGGAAGCGGCGGAGCCGGCCCCCATTACGGCCTGATGACACCGGTGGCGAGCGACGGCGGATGGCGGTGGACCGGCATCGGACTGGCCTTCCCCGCACAGTCGACCCCCGCGGAGTTCGCCGGACAACCCTTCGTGGCACCGGCGTTGCAAGACGAGTTGGACGCGCTCGACGCGGAGGAGCCCGAGAAGGACGCCTTCGCGGACGAGGAGACGTTCCGCCAGGCGTACGCGGCCTGGGACGCGCGGTACGACGAGCTGTGCGACGCCCAGGAAGCGGGCGCGGTGTTCCTGAGCGAGCAGGGGTGCGGCTACGCGTCGCTGCTGGTGACGACCGGGCCGCACCGGGGCACCGTCTGGGACGACCTGAGGCCCATGGACCGGGGAATCGAGCCGACCGGGTACGACTTCGCGCACTGGTACCTGAGGTGGCTTGAGCGCACCGAGCAGCGACTCGCCCTCACCTCGTCCGCGTCCACGCCTCCCCCGGGGCCTTGATCGTTCGTCACGGAGGGTCGACTAGCGTGCTCCGCCATGGACGCCTACGACCTCGACCGCATGGAGCGGATGCGGACCGGCTGCATCCCTCCGTCCCTGGTCACCCACCTGCTCGAACGCGGCCACGCCCGGGAGGTGGAGCTCCAGGCCGGTCGGGGGGAGTGGTTCTGCGCACGGGAGTGGGCGCGGCTGCTGGATGAGCGGGGGCAACGGGACGAGGCCTTGAAGGTCCTGGCCCCGTACGTCGCCACCGGCTGGTGGCCGGCCGCCCAGGTCCAAGCGGAGCTGCTGGAGAGCGGGGAGCGGGCGGCCGAGGCGATCACGCTGGTCAGGCCGTACGCGGCGAAAGGCGGGCAGCCGCTGGAGTTCCTCGCGCGCCTGCTGGCCCGGAACGGACACGCGGACGAGGCCGTCACCCGGCTGAGCGCGGGGATCGACGACCCGGTCCTCGCCCGCGCTCTCGTCGGCCTCTCCGGCGAGGCCGGCCGGGACGACGAGGTCGCCGCGCTGCTGGCCGCCCGTATCCCGGCCGAGCAACAGTGCGCGGATCCGTGGTGCTGTCGCGGTCTCGGCCCCGAGGACGCCATCGGCCTGCTGGCCACGATCCACGAACGCCAGGGGCGCGTGGACAAGGCGATCGCCCTGTTGCGCACCCGGCAGATCACTTCCGTCAACAACCGCGATCAGCTGGCCGATCTGCTCGCGCGACACGACCGGATCGACGAGCTGCGCACGTACGCGAGGACCGACGGCCTCGGGCACGGCAGGCGGCGCCTCGCCGAACTGCTGGAAGAGCGCGAGGACGTGGAGGGCGCGATCGCCGTCTACCAGGACACGGCAGGCTCCTTCGAACAGGCCCATGGCGACATCGAGCTGGCGCAGTTGCTGGCCCGGCACGGCCGGTTCGACGAGGCGATCGACGTGATGCGCGCACTCGTCGACTCGTCCGGGGCCGAAGACTGGACCGTGGGCACGCTGTGCACCCTGTACGCCGACCGCGGCCACGCCCAGGAAGGTCTGGCCTACCTCGACTCCCTCGATGTGCGCCATGACGGCACAGAACCCTGGGAGTTCTTCCAGTCGAGGCTCGGCCTGCTGGCCGCCTGCGGCAGGTTCGACGAAGCGATCGAGCAGGCGCGGGCACACCCTGAGAGCGACGGCTTGCATGCGGTTTGGACGATCTCCCACCTGCTCGCCGAGCACGGCCGTGTGGAGGACGCCGTCGCCGTCCTCGAACCGCGCGCCGACACCTACAGGCATCAGCTGGCCAGCCATCTCATCGAACTCGGCCGGATCCAGGAGGCCGTACCCCTCCTCCAGCAACCCGCCGTCGGACCCGAACCGCCCCAATGGAACGGCGCGCTCTTCCAGGACCCCCCGTTCTGAACCGTGCCCCCGCCCGCCCGGCTCCCCGGCCCAGGCCAGACATCTCCGATTGGCCTTGGATCGTGGTTTCGCGGGTCCGTTACGGTCCGGCTCATGCGCATCCGAATCGTCGACGCCTTCACCGACCGTCCCTTCTCCGGCAACCCGGCAGGGGTCCTGATCCTCGACTCCGACTCCTTCCCCGACGACGGCTGGCTCCAGCGGGTGGCCGCCGAGGTCAACCTCTCCGAGACCGCGTTCGCCCATCCGCTGCCTCCCGGCGGCGAGGCCGACTGGGCGCTGCGCTGGCTCACGCCCACCACCGAGGTCGACATGTGCGGGCACGCCACCCTGGCCACCGCGCACGTGCTGCACCGCACCGGTGCGGCGACCGGCACCATCCGGTTCGCCGCGCGCTGCGGGATCCTCAGCGCCACGGCCGACCCGGACGGCACCGTCACCCTGGACTTCCCGACCTCCTCGCTCACCCCGGTGCCCGCGCCGGACGGCCTGGCGGCGGCGCTCGGCGCCAAGCTTGTCGCCGTCCACGACACCGCCGCGCACATCGGCGACCTGGTCGTGGAGCTCGCCGACGAGGCGACCGTACGCGGCCTCACGCCCGACCTCGCGGCCATCGCCGCGCTCTCCGGCCGCGGCGTCGTCGTCACCGCCGTCGCCGACCACCCCGAGGGGGACTACCAGTTCGTCTCCCGCGGCTTCTTCCCCGCCGCCGGCATCGACGAGGATCCCGTCACCGGCAGCGCCCACACGGCACTCGCCCCCTACTGGGCCGCCCGCTTCGGCCGCGACGAGCTCACCGGCTTCCAGGGCGGGGCGCGCACCGGCCGGGTCCGTGTCCGGCTGCGCGGCGACCGTACGCTGCTGACCGGCCACGCCGTCACCGTCATCGACGGCGAGCTGCACGCCTGACCCGACTGCCGTCCTGACAGGACAGTGAGGGGCGTGCGGCCGCAGCCGTACACCCCTCACCGCCGATACGCCCCACCACGCGCTCACACCGTGGGCAGCCAGCCCACCTTCCCGGCGAGCAGCCCGTATCCGACGAAGGCCACGATGTCGAGCAGCGAGTGCGCGACGACCAGCGGACCGACCCGGCCCCAGCGCCGGTACAGCCACACGAACACCACGCCCATGACCATGTTGCCGATGAAGCCGCCGATGCCCTGGTAGAGGTGGTACGAGCCGCGCAGCACCGCGCTCGCCACGAGCGAGGAGCGGGGGCTCCAGCCCAACTGGTCGAGCCTGCGCAGCAGATAGCCGACGACGATCACCTCCTCCAGGACGGAGTTCTGGATCGCCGACAGGATGAGGACCGGGTACTTCCACCACACGTCCGGCAGCGACTCCGGCACCACGGTGAGGTTGAACCCGGCCGCCCGCGCCACCAGGTAGAAGGCCAGGCCCGCGCTGCCGATGCCGGCCGCGACCAGTGCGCCGCGCCCCAGGTCGGGCCACGGCCGGGTGCGGTCGAAGCCGAGCAGCCGCAGCCCGCGCGCCCCCGGCGCCACCCCGTCCCCCACACCCGTGCCCGAGCCCGGCATGGTGCTCACAAGGGCCCGCGCCCGCGCGCTCTCCCGCCACAGCAGGTGCGCGACCAGGGCGACCGGCACGAGCGCGGTGGCGATGCCGAACAGCTGCCAGGCGAGGTCGAGCCACGGCCGCCCGGGCGCGTACGAGCCGTTGAGAGTGGCCGCCTGCTGTTTGAGGGCGGCCGGCCGGGTCAGCGCGCCGATGAAGCTGATGAGCGCGGACACCCCGCTCGCGCCGAGCGACAGCGCGAGCACCAGCAGGGTCTCGTCGCGCAGGGTCCGGCGCGTCGGACCGTCGGGCGGCAGCGCAGCGTCCACCACAGATTGCTCCGACACCACACCGCTCTCCCGTTTCCCTCGCGTCCCTGGGTACGGGAACCCTACCTAGGCAGTCTGTGCGCCGTCGTCGATCCCCACGGGCCAGGTGTGCACGGGCTCGCCGGTGAGCATGAGCGCGCGGTAGCGCCGGGTGGTCGCGGCCAGCGCGGACGGCCGGTCGAGCCCGGACCCGCGGGCCCGGTGGAAGGTGGCGACCTGCCAGGCGGCGCCGTTCGTCTTCCGCCGGCAGCGCTCCTCGATGATGCCGAGGTAGAAGTCCCGTTCGCGGGGCTCGACACGCCAGGCGTCGAGCCCGGCGGCGGCCATCGGCAGCAGTTCGTCGCGGATGAGCCGTACGGCGGGCACGGTGGCGGGTCCGCCGGAGCGGCCGGGGCGCGGCCAGCGCAGCTCCGCCTCGATGCCGTGGCGGCACGCGGTGTCGAAGTTGTACTCGGCGTCCGCGAAGGTCATCCGCTTCCACACCGGCCGGGACTCGTCGGCGAGCGTACGCACCAGGCCGTAGTAGAAGGCGGCGTTGGCGATGACGTCGGTGACGGTCGGGCCCGCGGGCAGCACCCGGTTCTCGACCCGCAGGTGCGGGACACCGTCGACCCAGCCGTACACCGGCCGGTTCCAGCGGTAGACGGTGCCGTTGTGCAGGACCAGTTCGGCGAGTCTGGGCACTCCCCCCTCGTCGAGGACGTCCAGCGGCTCCTCGTCGTCGCACAGCGGGAGCAGGGCCGGGAAGTAGCGCAGGTTCTCCTCGAAGAGGTCGTAGGCGGACTCCACCCAGCGTTCCCCGAACCAGGTGCGCGGCCGGACGCCCTGCGCCTGGAGTTCGGGCGGCCGGGTGTCGGTGGCCTGCTGGAAGAGCGGCGGGCGGGACTCCCGCCACAGCTCCCGGCCGAAGAGGAAGGGCGCGTTGGCCCCCACGGCGATCTGGACGCCGGCGATGGCCTGCGCCGCGTTCCATACGGACGCGAACCGCGCCGGGGTCACCTGGAGGTGCAACTGCACCGACGTGCAGGCCGCCTCGGGGGTGATGGAGGCGGAGGTGCACAGCAGCCGTTCGACCCCGTGGATGTCGAGGGTGAGGTCCTCCCCGCGGGCGGTCAGTATCTGGTCGTTGAGCAGCGCGTAGCGGTCGGCTCCGGAGAGATTGGCGAGAACCGCGTGGTCCTGGGTGAGAGTCGGCAGAATACCGATCATCACCACCCCGGCGCCGACGTCCCGGGCCTTGCGGTCCGCATATCCGAGCCCGGTCCGCAGTTCCTCGGCGAGCCGGTCGAAAACGTGGCCGTCGAGCCGGTGCGGAGCGATGTTCACTTCAAGATTGAACTGACCTAGTTCGCTCTGGAAATCGGGGCTCGCGATCGCGTCGAGCACCGGCACGTTCATCATCCGGGGCAGTCCGTCCTCGCCCGCCAAATTCAGTTCGATCTCCAGACCCAGAAGATTGCGCGCGCGGTCGAATCGTTTCTCCGCGAGCAGCCGCGCGAGCGCGGCGAGGCATTGCTGAAGCTTTCCACGATAACGCTGCCGGTCGGACAGGCCGAACACTTCGGCCACGACCTTCTCACCCATCGAAGCCCTCCCCGTGTGGGCAGCCGCCACGACGGCCGCGAGAGTCACGGACGATGATGCCCCGCCCGCTGATCGACAACGCCTGCGAAGGAACAGTGTGTACGAATACTCTGGACCGGGATTCTCCCGTGGCAGTCACCGGCGGCAAGCAGCAATGGACATATCCCAGTGTCATTTTGCTCCGGAAGCACGTCCCCGGAAGGATCGCCGTGAGATCCCTCACCGGCCCGCCAAGGGAACATATTCGGCCGAACCGTCTCACAGGGAAAAGTGCAGGAGAGCGTTCCGCCGGACGCATGTGTTCCATGCGATCGCCATGGACATGTGACCGGATGACGCCTTGTCAGGAATATCGACGGCGCCTGGCCGAAACACCGAACGGACGCATGTCGTATAAACTCCGCGCACGGGACGGAGTGTCGGCGTACGGCCACATCCTCCGTGGCCCCCCACTCCGGTCCCGTCGCCGACAGCGCTGTCGCACCCGTCACGTGTCACCGTGTCTCCGTGTCTCCTGAGTGAGAGGCGACCCACCATGCTCCGTCTCCCCGCGGCCCCCACGCCGGCCCTCCGTTGTGTCCTCACGGCCCTCGGTTCCCCGGCGGCGGTCCACCCGCCACGCACCCCGGCCCTGCGGGCCGTCCAGGGGCCACTGAGTGCCGAACTGCCCCTGCCCGTCCATCTCCTCGGCGGGCCGGGCGGCACGGGGACGGCCGGCACACCGTCCCTCACCCGGCTGGCGGCCTGGCGCTTCCTCATCCGCTGCGGGGACCGGTCGATCGCCGCCGCGGACACCCGGCTCACGCCGGAGGGCTGGACCATCTCCCACTTCTGCGAGGGGCCGTACCTCGCGGCCACCGAGCGGGCGCTGGTCCAGGCCGAGGCCCTCGCCGCCCCGTACCAGCCGCGGCTGCTCGGCGTCCCGGGGCTGTACATGCTGGCGCTGTGGCTGCACGCCGATGTCGAGTCCGACGGCACCAGTACCACACCCGGGCCGGCCGACCTCCTCGTACCGCTGTCCCCCGCCCCGCCCGGGATCGCCGCGCACCACATCCACCGGGCCGCGGATCTGCTGCCGGTGATCGGGCTGCGGCTTCCCCCGCCGCCCGTGCTCGACTCCGCCGCCTCGGCCTGACGGCGCGCGTACCGCTTACGTACGGCATACGCACGGCCTGCGGCACGAACCGCGGCGAGACCTGCGGCACGGCCCGCGGTGCGGCGCGCGGGAGGACATCGGCAGGGGGCGCATCCGGGCCCGGCGCGCCCCGGCGCACTGCTGTCCGACCCCTCTCCCGATCGGACTAGCCCGCTTGGGCCACCCCGAACCCCCCGAAGAGACGGTGTAGTTGGAGCGAACCGCCCCTGCGGGTGACGCGTCATCAAGGAAGAGGACGAGCTGCCGGGAAATCCCTGCGGAACGTCGTCCATGAGGCAAGACTGGGACCGGAACCAACCGACCGACGGGGGCGGCCATGCCAGCGAAGAGCCGCAGGACATCCACCACGACACAGCGAGAGAATCCGCCCATGTGCCAGCATCAGCCTGCCTGTCCCACCGCCGACTCCGCCGACCGGGAGGCCGCCCGACTCGTGGCGCACCACCCGGAACAGGGCTGGAGCCTGCTGTGCAACGGGGTCCTGCTCTTCGAGGACACCGGTGAGCTGCTGCCGGACGGGCAGATCATCGCCCCGCACCGCACGCCGGCGGCGGCCGCCGTGACCGCCGCCGCCTGACCCGGCTCCGTCCCCCGCCCGTACGGGACGGACACCCACAGGACGAGCCGAGGGCCGGCCCGGAGAGATCTCCGGACCGGCCCTCTTGTGTGCCTCCGCGTACCTCCGCGCCTCACACCCCTCCTACGCGGGCGCGGACGCGGGGTCGCCGTCAGTTCTCGTACGCGTCCAGCGGCGGGCAGGAGCACACCAGGTTGCGGTCGCCGAAGGCACCGTCGATGCGGCGGACCGGCGGCCAGTACTTGTCCGCGACCGAGACGCCGGCCGGGAAGACCGCCTCCTCACGGGTGTACGGGTGGTTCCACTCGCCGCCCAGCGCCGCCGCGGTGTGCGGGGCGTTGTGCAGCGGGTTGTCGTCGGCCGGCCAGGCGCCCGAACCGACCTTCTCGATCTCGGTGCGGATCGCGATCATGGTGTCGCAGAACCGGTCGAGCTCGGTCAGGTCCTCGGACTCGGTGGGCTCGATCATCAGCGTGCCGGCCACCGGGAACGACATGGTCGGCGCGTGGAAGCCGTAGTCGATCAGACGCTTGGCGATGTCGTCGACGCTGACGCCGGTCGCCTTCGACAGCGGGCGCAGGTCGACGATGCACTCGTGGGCGACCAGACCGGCCGGGCCGGTGTAGAGCACCGGGTAGTGCGGCTCCAGGCGCTTGGCGATGTAGTTCGCCGCGAGGACGGCGACCTGGGTGGCGTGCTTGAGGCCCTCGCCGCCCATCAGCCGGACGTACGACCAGGAGATCGGCAGGATGCCGGCGGAGCCCCACGGGGCGGCCGAGATCGGGCCGACGCCGGTCTCCGGGCCCGCGGTGGCCTGGAGCGGGTGGTTCGGCAGGTACGGGGCGAGGTGCGCGCGCACGCCGACCGGGCCGACGCCCGGGCCGCCGCCGCCGTGCGGGATGCAGAAGGTCTTGTGCAGGTTGAGGTGCGAGACGTCGCCGCCGAAGTGGCCCGGCTTGGCGAGGCCGACCAGGGCGTTGAGGTTGGCGCCGTCGACGTACACCTGGCCGCCCGCGTCGTGCACCTGGCCGCAGATCTCGGAGACGTGCTCCTCGAAGACACCGTGCGTGGACGGGTAGGTGATCATCAGCACGGCGAGCTCGTCGCGGTGCTGCTCGATCTTGGCGCGCAGGTCCTCGACGTCGACCTCGCCGTCGTCGGCGGTCTTGACGACGACGACCTTCATGCCGGCCATCGTGGCGGAGGCGGCGTTGGTGCCGTGCGCGGAGGACGGGATGAGGCAGACCGTGCGCTGGGTGTCGCCGTTGGCGCGGTGGTAGGCGCGGACGGCGAGCAGGCCGGCCAGCTCGCCCTGGGAGCCGGCGTTCGGCTGGATGGACACCTTGTCGTAGCCGGTGACCTCGGCCAGGCGCTCCTCCAGCTCGGTGATGAGCGTGACGTAGCCCTGGGCCTGGTCGATCGGCACGAAGGGGTGGATCTGGCCGAACTCGGGCCAGGTCACCGGCTCCATCTCGGTGGTCGCGTTCAGCTTCATGGTGCAGGAGCCGAGCGGGATCATGCCGCGGTCGAGCGCGTAGTCGCGGTCGGCGAGCTTGCGCAGGTAGCGCAGCATCGCCGTCTCGGAGCGGTACGCGGCGAAGACCGGGTGGGTCAGGTACGCGTCGGTGCGCAGCGCGTCGGCCGGCAGGGCGTCCTGGGTGTCCTCGTCGAGGGCCTCGATGTCGCCGGTGACGCCGAAGGCGGTCCAGACGGCGGCGAGGTGCTCGCGCGTGGTGGTCTCGTCGCAGGAGACGGAGACGTGGTCGCCGTCGACCCGGTGCAGGTTGACCCCGGCGGCCAGGGCGGCGGCGACGATCTCGTCGGCGCGGCCGGGCACCCGGGCGGTGAGCGTGTCGAAGAAGGCGCCCTGGGTCAGCTGCACGCCGCCGGCCCGCAGGCCGGCCGCGAGGATCGCGGCGTAGCGGTGCGTGCGCTGCGCGATCTGCTTCAGGCCCTCGGGGCCGTGGTAGACGGCGTACATGCCGGCCATGACGGCGAGCAGCACCTGCGCGGTGCAGATGTTACTGGTGGCCTTCTCGCGGCGGATGTGCTGCTCACGGGTCTGCAGCGCCAGGCGGTACGCCTTATTGCCGTCGGCGTCGACGGAGACGCCGACGAGACGGCCGGGCAGCGAGCGGGCGTGCTTGGCCTGGACGGCCATGTAGCCGGCGTGCGGGCCGCCGAAGCCCATCGGGACGCCGAAGCGCTGGGTGGTGCCGACCGCGATGTCGGCGCCGAGGGAGCCGGGCGAGGCGAGCAGGGTCAGCGCGAGCAGGTCGGCGGCGACGGTGACGATCGCGCCGAGCTCGTGGGCCTGGTCGACGACCGGCTTGATGTCCCGGATGGCACCGGAGGCGCCCGGGTACTGCAGGAGCACGCCGAAGACGCCGCGCTCGGCGATCTCGGCCGGGATACCGGCGGAGAGGTCGGCGACGACGACCTCGACACCGGTCGGCTCGGCGCGGGTCCGGATGACGGCGACGGTCTGCGGCAGCGCGTCGGCGTCGACCAGGAAGACACCGTTCTTGACCTTGCCGACACGGCGGGACAGCGCCATGGCCTCGGCGGCCGCGGTGCCCTCGTCGAGCAGCGAGGCGCCGGAGGTCGGCAGGCCGGTCAGGTCGGCGACCATGGTCTGGAAGTTGAGCAGGGCCTCCAGGCGGCCCTGGGAGATCTCCGGCTGGTACGGCGTGTAGGCGGTGTACCAGGCCGGGTTCTCCATCACGTTGCGGAGGATCACCGGCGGGGTGAAGGTGCCGTAGTAGCCGAGGCCGATCATCGGGGTGACGACCTGGTTGCGGTCGGCCAGGGTGCGCAGCTCGGCCAGTACCTCGGCCTCGGTGCGGGCGGCCGGGAGGGCCAGCGCCTCGGTGTTCTTGATGACGTCCGGCACGGCGGCGGCCGTGAGCTCGTCGAGGGATCCGTAACCGACCTGGGCGAGCATCTTGGCCCGCGCCTCGGCGTCGGGTCCGATGTGCCGCTGCTCGAAGGGGATGCCCTGCTCGAGCTCGGAGAGCGGAGTGCGGTTGGCGGTCATGTACGGGGGCCTCCTGGTCGTCACGACCTGCGAGGGGCACCGCGGCGCGGTTGCCCGGACGACCTCCCCCTCTGTCATCTGACCTGAGAGCTTCACCGGCCCGCCTCGCGGAAGACCGGCTTTCACCGTCGGTGAGAGCGGATGCCGTCCGACGTCCGCCCTGCTTTCCAGAGTGACCTCGTCCGCGCGGTACAGGGGCCTGAGAGATTCCGGGGAGGAGTTGCTCCTTCGGCGCCTCCGAATGGTTCTCCGGAGGACTCTCCCGCGTGGGGTCGACAGCCATAACCAGCCTACCAGCGCGGATGCTTCCCCCATCGCTCAAGTGGCCGACATCCGAGATGTGCCCTTTCGTAGTGTTGCAGAGCAGTTGCGACCAGTTGGAGGGACCGTGCAGACCGACATCGATCCGCGCAGCCTGATCGGCCGCAAGGCGTTCGACCGGAACGGGCACAAGATCGGCACTGTGGACGAGGTGTACCTGGACGACGCGACCGGAGTCCCCGAATGGGCCGCCGTACGCACCGGACTCTTCAGCCGGGACGCCTTCGTCCCGCTGGAACCCAGCGAACTGGTGGCGGACGGCCTCCATATCCCCTACGAGCGCACCCTGATCAAGGACGCCCCCGACTTCGGGGTCGGCCGGCATCTCTCCCCCGAACAGGAGCTTCAGCTCTACCGTCACTACAACCTGACCCTGCCCCCCGCGCCCCCGGCCGTCGTGGAGCACGACTTCGGCCGTCTGGCGGGCCAGGAGGAGGCCTGACGGCACACGTCACCCGGCCGGTCTAAGCGGTCGAAACCGTTGCTCCGCCCGGGACGAGCGGGAGCGGATCGGCCGGTTCCAGGTCCGGGTCGCCGACGACGAAGGTGCGGACGCGGCCCGGCGCGGAGCAGGGTTCCTCGAAGCGGACGGTGACCCGCCCGACGCCGCTGCCCTGCACCCAGCCGGGCCCGTACACGGCATGCCGTACGTCGTTGCCGGGCGCCCAGTGCCGCTCCGTGGTCTCCGTGGCCGCGGGCGGCGCGGCGGCCGGCGCCTGGGGCCCCGTCTCCGCGGCCCGTTCCGCCGCCTCCGTACCGGCCTCGGCAACCGCGGTGGCGTCCGCCGCCGCTTCCGCCCCCGCCTCGGCCACGGCCACGGCCTCCGCCTCGGCCTGCGCGAACAGGTCCTCCTGGGTGTAGTCCGCGAGCCCGCTGACACCGACGCCCAGCAGCCGCACCCCGCCCGTGGTGTCCACCAGGTCCAGCAGCCGCGCCGCCGCGTCCCGGACCACCACCGGATCGTCCGTGGGCCCGCGCAGCGTCTCGGAACGGGTCAGCGTGGAGAAGTCGTACCGCCGCACCTTCAGGACGATCGTCCGCCCCGAGTGCCCCGACCCGCGCAGCCGCGCCACGCAGCGCTCGGCCAGCCGCTCGACCTCCAGCCGGATCCGCAGCCGGTCGTGCAGGTCCACGTCGAAGGTGTCCTCCACCGACACCGACTTGGCGTCCCGCTCGGCCACCACCGGCCGGTCGTCACGCCCGAGCGCCATCGCGTACAGCGAGGTGCCGTGCGCCCGCCCCAGGAGCCGTACCAGCTCGTCCTCCCCCGCCTCCACCACCTCGGCGACGGTGCCGATCCCGGCCCGCCGCAGATGCTCGCCGGTGGCCGGGCCGACCCCGGGGATGATCCGTACCGACCGCGGCCCGAGCAGTTCCCGCTCGGTGCCCGGCTCGATCAGCACCAGCCCGTCCGGCTTGGCCTCTTCGGAGGCGATCTTCGCGAGCATCTTGGAGCCGGCCAGGCCGACCGAGCCGGTCAGGCCGGTCGTCGTCAGGATGTCCCGCCGCAGCCGCTCCCCGGCCTCCCGGGCGCCCGCGCTGTCGTCGGCCACGCCCCCGGCCTCCAGGTCGACGAAGGCCTCGTCCAGGCTCAGCGGCTCGACGAGCGGGGAGAGCCGGCCGAGGAGTTCCATGACCTGCCCGCTGATCGCCCGGTAGAAGGCGAAGCGCGGCACCAGGTACGCCGCGTTCGGGGCGAGCCGCCGGGCCTGCCCCATGGGCATCGCCGAATGCACCCCGAAGCGACGCGCCTCGTACGACGCGGTGGCGACCACACCGCGCGGCCCGAGGCCGCCCACGACCACGGGTTTTCCGCGCAGACTGGGCTTCGACGCCTGCTCGGCGGCGGCGAAGAAGGCATCCATGTCGAGATGCAGGATCGTGGGCGCGGCTCTCACGGTTCCGATGCTGCCCTACGCCACTGACAATCGGCTCGTACGCACGTACGGGCCGATGCGGGGGCCGGAGTCGGGGGCAGAGGTCAGACGGCCTTGTCGCGGCGCCGGCGCGCCAGCTCGTCCGCGGGATTGTGCCCGACCAGCGTCTCGCCGGTGTCGACGCGCTCGCCGTGCAGCTGCGAGAGCGCCGCCTCGACGTCCCGCCACACCACGCCCACGGCGATGCCGAAGACGCCCTGCCCGCCCTGGAGCAGGTCGACGACCTCGTCCGGGGACGCGCACTCGTAGACGGTCGCGCCGTCGCTCATCAGCGTCATCCGCTCCAGATCGCGGAAACCGCGGGCCCGCAGATGCTGCACCGCCGCCCGGATGTTCTGGAGCGCGACCCCGGTGTCCAGGAAACGCTTGACGATCTTGAGGACGACGACGTCCCGGAAGCTGTAGAGCCGCTGCGTCCCGGATCCGTACGCGGGCCGCACGCTCGGCTCGACAAGCCCGGTGCGCGCCCAGTAGTCCAGCTGCCGATAGGTGATCCCGGCCGCCGCGCAGGCCGTGGGGCCGCGATAGCCGACGGCGTCCGAGCCGACCGCCGGCCGCGTGTCCGTGTCGGTCCCGAGGCCGCCCACCCTGCTGTGAAGCGGATACGGCCCCGGCTCCCCCAGCGCGTGCCCCCGGAAGCCCTCTGCCGTACCGTCGCCGCTGCTCATCACGCCGACCCTCCGTCCTTGACCTGCCCACACGAAGGTAGGCAGTCACTCGGGGTGCGTCAACGATCGCCACACTCGGCACGCCGAGTGATAATCACCCTGAGAGTGGTTTTGCGTACCGCTCCGCGGGGAAAGGCTACTCGAATGTCCGCGACACTCCCGGGCGGCGGCGCCGCCGGATCCCGTCCGGAACCCGGCTCCTGATCCGTCAGGTCGCCCTACTGGTTGCCGCTTCCGAAGTCCTCGGGCGAGATCTGGTCGAGGAACTCGCGGAACTTCTCCACCTCGTCCTCCTGCTCGTCCGGGATCGCGATGCCCGCGTCGTCCAGCACGCCGTCACTGCCGTAGATGGGCGTGCCGGTGCGCAGCGCCAGCGCTATCGCGTCGGAGGGCCGGGCGCTGACCTCGACGCCGCTGGCGAAGACCAGCTCGGCGTAGAAGACCCCGTCCCGCAGATCCGTGATGCGGACTTCGGTGAGCTCCTGTCCCACGGCTTCCAGCACGTCCTTGAAAAGGTCGTGCGTCAGCGGCCTGGCCGGGGCCATGCCCTGCTGGGCGAAGGCGATCGCGGTCGCCTCACCCGGTCCGATCCAGATGGGGAGGTACCGGTCGCCTCCCACTTCACGCAGGAGCACGATCGGCTGGTTGGAGGGCATTTCCACCCGGACACCCACAACGTCGAGCTCGTTCACACAGCAACCCTAGGCCGTGCCCGACCGGTTTGGGTAGTCGGGACGGTCCGGGGTCACTGCGGGCGGATCCCGAGCGCGGTCTGGACCAGTGCCGCGTGGAGCCGGACCGAGAGGCCGGCGAGCTCCTTGGCGGTGGCCTCCGCGTGGGCTCTGGTCTGGGGGTTGCGGTGCCGCCGCAGCGGCGCCACCCTCGTCTCGATCAGTCCGGCCTCGCGGTCGGCGGCGGCTTTCACGGCCCGCAGATGGCGCGGCTCCAGGCCGAATCTCCCCAGTTCCGCCACGAGTTTGGCGACGGTGACGGTCTCCGCGTCGTACCCGCCGCCGCCTTCGAGCGGGGCGATCAGACCGTACGACTCCCACTCGGCGAGCTCGGCCTCGGTCACCTCCGCCGCGGCGAGGAGCTCGGCCCGGCCCAGACGCGCCGCGGTCGGGCGCTCACCGTCCGTCTCCCAGGACCCGTCGAGCAGGTCCCTGGGCCGGCCCGGGGCGGGCAGCGCGATCTGCTCGCCGCGGGCGAGGGCGTCCAGATGTTCGCGGATCACCCGCAGCGGGAGGTAGTGGTCCCGCTGCATCCGCAGGATCTGGGCGAGCCGCTCCACGTCCTGCGGACTGAACTTGCGGTAGCCGGAGGCCGTCCGCCGGGGCTCCACGAGCCCTTCGGCCTCCAGGAACCTGATCTTGGAAATGGTCACTTCGGGAAACTCGTCGCGCAGCCTCGTCAGCACCGTGCCGATGCTGACGAGACCGTCGCCCGCGGCGGCGGTGCCGAAGCCGGCACCGCCCGACGCTGTACGCACCATGGACCTTCCCTGAAGGTTCTCCGGGGCGTCACATGCCCCGCTGGCTCGCGAAGAACACGAGCCGGTACTTGCCGATCTGCACCTCGTCACCGTTGGCGACCACGACCGAGTCGATCGGCTCACGGTTGACGTAGGTGCCGTTGAGACTGCCGACATCGGCCACCTGGAACGTGCCGTCCTGCTGACGCCGGAATTCCACGTGCCGACGCGACACCGTCACGTCGTCGAGGAAGATGTCGCTCTGCGGGTGGCGGCCGGCCGTGGTCAGCTCGCCGTCCAGCAGGAAGCGGCTGCCCGAGTTCGGGCCGCGGCGCACGATGAGCAGCGCCGCACCGGACGGCAGCGCCTCGACGGCCGCCAGGGCCTCGGGCGACAGGGCCGGGATCTGGCCCGTCACCTCCGCGTCATACGCCTCGAGTCCCGAGATGGAGATCGTCGAGGTCGTCTCGGACGCCCGCTCCGGCACCGCCCCGGCCCGCAGCGGCGCACCGCAGTGGGAGCAGAAGCGGCTGTCCGCCGTATTGCGGTGACCGCACCTCGTACACACCATGGACGCGCCCTCCGGCCGCGGCTGACCCGCGGAGGTCTGGGTCGCGTACGGGTCGGGGGTGGACCCTCCACCCGTACTCGAGGTTGATGCTTCCCCGAAACCTATGCGCGCGGCACCGGCAGGGTCAACAGAAGACGCGCCCTGCGCGCCCGAAATGTCACCGCCCTGACCAGCGACCTCGTCACGGAAGAGCGGGCGCTCCGCGCCCTGCTCCTCGTTCTGGGCGTGACGCGACGCGCGATGCCTGGCGTTGCCGCCGTCCTCGCGTCCGCTCTTGCCGAACAACTTCGCAAACAACTTCACGGGCGATTCCCCTTGACCGAAACAGACCCGCCCGTGGGGCAGGACGAACCCTGACTCAACACACCTGCCGACCCGGACACCTGGACAACGTCCGTATCCTCCCGACAGTTTCCATCACGCACCACCAGTGTGGTGCGGCGACCCCCCGCAAGGTCTCGACCTTGCCGTGTCACCGTCATCACCCCCCGCCTCACTGCGAGGACGACTGAGCGTAGTCAGGCCGCTTCGCAGGCCGCAAGGCGTCGACGACGATCTTCTCCGAACGCTCCACCGCGGCCGTGGCCTGCTCCTTCTCCAGTGTCTGAACAATGCCGCCGGGGATGTTGAGCGCGGGCTCGAGATCCTCCGGCTTCCCGATGACCTTGAAGACGTACGGAGCGGCTATCACCGTTCCATCGATTCGCATATCGCGTCCACTGCCCGAGAAAAAGCTGTCGGCCACCACGCGCACGTCGTTGACCTGGATCGCCTCCGCGCCGGCCGCCCGCAGCTCCTGGATGGCGTCCAGGAGCATGTCCGACTCCACGGCGCCGGCGGCGTCCGTGATCGTCAGCGTGATCCCGGGGCCCTCGGCGGCGACGGTACCGGCCAGGATGCCGAGCTGACGCTCCTTCTCCCGGGTCTGCTTGCGCGCCTCCTCGGCCTGGTCCGAACTGGACTCCAGCTCGGACCGCTGCTTCTCCAGGCGGGTCTTCTCGTCCTCCAGGCGCTGGGTGCGGTCGTCGAGCTCGTCGAGGATCCGCACCAGGTCCTCCTGGCGGGCGCCGCGCAGCGCGCTGTTGTCGCTGGTCGACCGGACCTGGATGGCGAGGCCGAGGCCGAGGACGAACAGCAGCAGCGCGACGACGAGTTGGGCCCGGGTGACCCGCGGCGGCCAGAGCGCGGCCACCAGCCGCTGCCGGCCGGCCGTGCCGGGGTCGGGCAGGGGCTGCGGCGGGATCCTCGGGGGCTGCTGCGCGGGGCGCGGCTCGGGCAGGGGCTGGGCCCGCTGCGCGAGGTGCGGCGGGGTACGCCGCGGCGCCGGGCTCTCGTCCGGCATCCGGGCCCCCTCGGCCCCCGTGCCGTTCACGGCGTCGGCACCGTTGCCGGCGGCCCGGGCCTTCCCGCCGCTCTCGCCGCCCACGGGCGCCGGCGCGTTCTCGCCGTTCTCGCCGGCCGTGCCGGTCTCGTCCGTCGCGTCGGTCTCGTTCATCGCCGTCACGCCCGGAAGACGTGCCGCCGGATGGCGGCCGCGTTGGAGAAGATCCGGATGCCGAGCACGACCACCACGCCGGTCGACAGCTGCGCGCCGACGCCCAGCTTGTCGCCGAGGAAGACGATCAGCGCCGCCACCACCACGTTCGACAGGAACGACACCACGAAGACCTTGTCGACGAAGATCCCGTCGAGCATGGCCCGCAGGCCGCCGAAGACCGCGTCGAGGGCGGCGACCACGGCGATCGGAAGATAGGGCTCGACCACCGCCGGAATCTCGGGCCGGACCAACAGTCCGACCACGACTCCCACGATCAGGCCCAGTACGGCGATCAAGATGTGCCCTTCCCTGTGTCGGCCGTGGCCTGCCCGGTGGCCTTGGCCGCCCCGGCTCCCCTCGGCTCTGCTGTACGTACGATCAGGCTCGGCGCCGCCGGCAGGCGCACGTCGCCCTCCGCCGAGATGCTGGTACGGATCCCGAAGTTCTCCCGCAGCGCGTGCAGGTACTGCCCGTCGGCGCTGTCCTGGAACGCCGTGCTCAGCCGTTTCCCGTCGCCTACGGCGAGGACGGTGTACGGCGGCACCAGCGGTTTGTTGTCGACCAGTATGGCGTCGCCCGCGGCCCGGATCGCCGACAGGGCGGTCAGTCGCTGCCCGTTGATCGCGACGGCCTCGGCGCCGGACTGCCACAGGCCGTTGACGACCCGTTGCATGTCCCGGTCGCGTACCCGCCCGGTGTCGGAGAAACCGGAGCTCTCCCTCGGCCCGCCGCCACCCGTGTCGGCTTCCTTGGCGTCGTCCACGACCAGCTTCACGCCCGGACCGCGCACCGGCGTCGCGCCGGACAGGAGCGCCACGAGCTCCGCCTGGTCGCCGCCGTGCCGTTCGAGCGCCTTGCGCTGCCTACTGCCGACCTCGGCCCGCAGGCTGTCGACGTCCTGCTCCAGCTTGTCCGCGGCCGAGGTCTCCGACTCGATCCGGTCGATCAGATCCTGGCGTTCCTTGGCGACGACGGGCGCGGACACCCGCGCCTCGGCCGCGCCGAGCGTCACCACCGCCGCGGCGAGGACCAGGCCGGCCGCGAGGCCGAGCTTGGCCTTGATCGTCCGGGGCATTCCGCCGCCCTCGGCCGCGCGCCGGGCGGACGCCTCGGCGTAGCCGTCGTCCACGGCGTGGTCGATCACGTTGTTCAGCAGCGACATGGAGGCGTCGGGGCGCGGAGGTGGCGTACCTGTGCTCCGAACGGGGGGCTGCTGCGACATGCCGCACATCGTCGCACGTCGTCGGCCGTACCGCCGAATGGCCCCACCGGTGAGCCGGGAGGCGGCCCCAGGCGCCTCCCGGCCACGCGGCCCTGGACGGGCCGCGAATGCTCAGTGACCTGCGCTCTCGACCACCGCCGACCACTCGTCGAGGAGCGCGTGCGCCGAGGCGTCGTCGGGTCCTTCGGCCCACAGATGGGTGACGGCCTCCGCCGGATCGGGCAGCACCATCACCCACCGTCCGTCGGCCTCCACGACCCGCACGCCGTCGGTGGTGTCGACGTCCCGGTCCCCGGCCGCCTCCACCACCCGGCGCATCACGAGCCCCTTGACCGCCCACGGCGTCGGGATGTCCCGCCTCAGCACATGGGCCCGCGGGATGCGGGCGTCGATCTGGCTGAGCGTGAGCTGGGTCCGCGCCACGAGGCCGATCAGCCGGACGAAGGCCGCGGCCCCGTCGAAGACGCTGCTGAACTCGGGCACGATGAATCCGCCGCGGCCGTCGCCGCCGAAGATCGTGGACTCCTCCCGGCCGACCCGGGTGAGGTCGTCGGGCGAGGTCGTCGTCCACTCCACCCGCGTGCCGTGGTACGCCGCGACCTGTTCGGCGATCCGTGTCGTCGTCACCGGCAGCGCGACCCGGCCGGACCGCCGCTCTGCGGCCACCAGGTCGAGCAGGACGAGCAGCGCCCGGTCGTCCTCGATGATCCGGCCCCGCTCGTCGACGAGCGACAGCCGCTCCCCCACGGGGTCGAACCGCACCCCGAACGCGGCCCGCGCCGACGCCACGATCTCCCCGAGCCGTAGGAGACCGGCCCGACGGCTCTCGGCGGACTCGGTCGGCCGGGACTCGTCGAGCCCCGGGTTGATCGTCAGCGAATCCACCTGGAGCCGTCCGAGCAGGCTGGGCAGAACAAGCCCGGCACTGCCGTTGGAGGCGTCCACGACGACCTTGAGACCCGCCTCGGCGACCCCGGAGGTGTCCACGTTCCGCAGCAGCGCGCCCGTGTACGAGTCGAAGACGCTGGCCGGGAAGGACAGGTCGCCGATCTCGCCGGGGAACGCCCGCCGGTACTCCTGGCGCGCGAAGACCCGGTCCAGCTTCCGTTGCCCGGCCTGCGACAGGTCCGCACCGCGCCCGTCGAAGAACATGATGTCGACGGAGTCGGGCACTCCGGGCGAGGTCCGGATCATGATCCCGCCGGCGCTGCCCCGGGCCGTCTGCTGGCGTGCCACCGGCAGGGGTACGTTCTCCAGGTCGCGTACGTCGATGGCGCTGGCCTGCAGCGCCGAGATCACCGCGCGCTTGAGCGCCCGGGCGCCCCGGGAGTGGTCGCGGGCGGTGGTGACCGTCGAGCCCTTCTTCAGGGTCGTGGCGTACGCGCCGGCGATCCGGACCGCCAGCTCGGGGGTGATCTCCACGTTGATGATCCCGGACACGCCACGGGCGCCGAACAGGTGCGCCTGGCCGCGGGACTCCCAGATCACGGACGTGTTGACGAAGGCACCGGCCTCGATCGTCTTGAACGGGTAGACCCGCACATTGCCCTGCACGATCGATTCTTCACCGATCAGGCACTCGTCCCCAATGACCGCGCCGTCCTCGATCCGGGCGGCCCGCATCACGTCGGTGTTCTTGCCGATGACACAGCCGCGCAGATTGCTCTGCTGCCCGATGTAGACGTTGTCGTGGACGACGGCCTTGTGCAGGAAGGCGCCGGTCTTGACGACGACGTTCGACCCGATGACGGAGTGCTCGCGGATCTCCGCGCCGGCTTCGACCTTGGCGTAGTCGCCGACATAGAGCGGTCCGCGCAGGACGGCGTCGGGGTGGACGTCGGCGCCTTCGGCGACCCAGACGCCCGGGGAGATCTCGAACCCGTCGACGTCGACCTGGACCTTGCCCTCCAGGACGTCGGCCTGGGCTTTGACGTAGCTCTCGTGGGTGCCGACGTCCTCCCAGTAGCCCTCGGCGACATAGCCGTAGATCGGCTTGCCGTCCTTCATCAGCTTCGGGAAGACGTCCCCGGACCAGTCGACGGGGACATCGGCTTCGACGTAGTCGAAGACCTCGGGCTCCATGACGTAGATGCCGGTGTTCACGGTGTCGGAGAAGACCTGTCCCCAGGTCGGCTTCTCCAGGAACCGTTCGACCTTGCCCTGCTCGTCGACGATGGTGATGCCGAATTCCAGCGGGTTGGGCACCCGGGTGAGGCAGACGGTGACGAGGGCGCCCTTCTCCTTGTGGAAGGAGATCAGGTCGGAGAGGTCGAAGTCGGTGAGCGCGTCGCCGGAGATCACGAGAAACGCGTCGTCCTTCAGCGCTTCCTCGGCGTTCTTCACACTCCCCGCGGTGCCGAGCGGCTTCTCCTCGTTCGCGTAGGTGAGCTCCATTCCGAGCTCTTCGCCGTCCCCGAAGTAGTTGCGGACGAGCGAGGCGAGGAACTGCACGGTGACGACGGTCTCGGTGAGCCCGTGTCTTTTGAGCAGCCGCAGGACATGCTCCATGATCGGCCGGTTGACCACCGGCAGGAGAGGCTTGGGCATGCTCGAGGTCATGGGGCGAAGGCGGGTGCCTTCGCCACCTGCCATCACGACGGCCTTCATGTCGGAAGCGTCCTCCTTGAAGAGACGACGGTCCTGCCGACTTCACCTGTCCATTCGATGGCCCTCGTGCGTCCTCGATCCTGCCGGCGTCGTTGCTCGGCACGGGACGGACGGGCTCAATCGGCCGCGGTATCCGCCTTGACGAGTCGACGGACCTGGATCACATAGAGGATCCCTGCCCACCAATACAGACTTGTACCCCATCCTGCGAAGGCCCACCCGAAAACTTCGGCAAGTGACGCAAGCCACCCGTTTCCGTCACTGAGCAGGAGCAGCGGGAACGCGTACATCAAGTTGAAAGTCGCAGCTTTCCCGAGGAAGTTCACCTGCGGCGGCGGATAGCCGTGCCGGCGGAGCACTCCCACCGCGATGAGCAGCATCAGCTCGCGTGCCAAAAGGACGGCGGTCAGCCAGAGCGGAAGGATCTCCCGCCAGGTGAGGCCGACGAGCGTGGAAAGGATGTACAGCCGGTCGGCGGCCGGATCGAGCAGCCGGCCGAGGTTGCTGATCTGGTTCCAGCGCCGGGCGAGCTTCCCGTCCAGGTAGTCGCTGACTCCACTGAACGCGAGCACGAGCAGTGCCCAGCCATCACTCTTGGGTCCGCCGAACTCGGGGCGGAGGATCAACCACAGGAACAGGGGTACGCCGACGAGGCGAGCCATGCTGAGGATGTTGGGGATGGTGAGCACTCGGTCCGTCTGTACCCGAGTCTCCTGGACCTCCACCCGGGGGCCTCCTGTGAGATTGAGCTGCTGATGATGGCCCCATGACCTTACCGTCAGCCACGACGGCCGGTCGCACAGGGGTCTGTTGAACGCAAAAATGCCTCAACCCCCGGACTTTGTCCGGGGGTTGAGGCTAAAAATTGTTCGGCGGCGTCCTACTCTCCCACAGGGTCCCCCCTGCAGTACCATCGGCGCTGAAAGGCTTAGCTTCCGGGTTCGGAATGTAACCGGGCGTTTCCCTAACGCT
>NZ_JBEYHT010000090.1:0-25223 GCF_040635425.1 Streptomyces laurentii
TCCTCGTACTGGACGTACTTGGATGACTCCGACAACGCAGCGAGCGTGCGTGCCAGGCGTCGCAGGCCAGGAGGGACTTTCGACACACGCCCTAGAGCCGCCCCTGCGCGTAAGCCTGCCGCTTCACACTCCCTCAATGGGGTGAAACGGGCTGTTCGTCGGATCCAGGAACCCCTCGATCGGCGTTGTTTCCGATGCGGGCGAGTGCCCGTGAAGAGATTCGGAAGGCAGGAAGCCATGAGGCAGATTCGCCGAAGTGGTCTGGCCACTCTGTTGGTCACCGGTGGCGCGCTCGCGCTCTCGGCGGGCGCCGCGTACGCGGACGCCGGCGCACAGGGCGCCGCTGTCGGTTCGCCGGGGGTCGCCTCCGGCAACACCATCCAGCTGCCGGTGCACGTCCCCGTGAACATCTGCGGGAACACCGTCAACGTCGTCGGACTGCTCAACCCGGCGGCCGGCAACACGTGCGTCAACGGTTCCGCCGCCCCGGCCGCGCACGGCGGCAGCGGCTACGGCACCGCCGACCGCAGCACCGCGGACCGGGGGACCGGGGGATCGGGCCGGACCCACAAGGATCTGCCGGGCACCCCGCGCACCGGTTCCTCCGACCACGGCTCGCGCGGCGGCTCGTCCGAGGCCGGCGCGTCGAAGGCCGGTTCGTCGAACGGCGGTGGCGCCACCGCCGAGGCGATCGCCGGGGACTCCCCGGGCGTCGTGTCCGGCAACGGCATCCAGTTGCCGATCGACGTCCCCGCGAACGTCAGCGGCAACTCGGTCAACGTCGTCGGCATCGGCAACCCCGTCTTCGGCAACACCTCGGTCAACCAGTCCGAGGAGGAGTGCGACGAGCCGGAGATCCCGACGACGCCGGTCACGCACCCGCCGGCCAAGCCGCCCGTCACCCCGCCGGGCGTCCAGCCGCCGGCCCCGCACCCCGGCACCGGGCCCGGCCCGGAGCCGGAGGCCGGACCGCCGGCCCTCGCCCACACCGGCGCGGGCCCGGTCGGCTACGCCGCCCCGGCGAGCGCCGCGCTGCTCCTCGGCGGCGCGCTGATGATCCGCAGGTCCCGCCGGACGGCGGCCGACCGGGGCTGACACCCGCCCCGCGGGCGTACGGCCGAGGTCGTACGGGCGCGCACGGCTCCCGCCGCACGACGGCCGTACCGTACCCATCCCGTACGGCCGTACGCCGCCCACACCCCACGCGGCCGCTCAGCCCGCGCGCCAGCTCCGCAGCACCGTCTCGATGGCGGGCGCGACGCTCGCCCGGGCCTGGTGCCGGGGCAGCCCGGTCATCAGTAACGTGTCGTAGTCGGTGTCCACATGCCGTACAGCGGCCCGCACCGCCGCGCGCACCGCGTCCCGGTCCAGGGCCCGCCCGGCGGCCGTCCGCCCCACCCGCCCGCTGCCCTTCGCCGACGCGTGGGCGGCGATGGCGCTCGCCCGCTCCGCCGGGCAGCCCGGGTACAGCCGCAGGATCTCCGCCTCCAGCGCGGCCGTGATCGCCACGTCCCGCTCGGCCCGCCGCGCCGTGTCCCGGGCCCGGCGCCGCGCCCGCGCCTCGGCGTCCGCGAGACAGGCCGCCTCCGCCCGGACCAGCGCCGCCTCCTCGACGAGCAGGCCCTGCCGCTCGTAGCGCGTGCGACGCCGGTTGTGCCGCACCACCACCGCCCACAGCGCACTGCCTTCGCGGGCCCGCCGGGTGAGCGCGGTGTCGCCGCGGCGCAGGAAGACGAGATGGCCGAGGTCGGCGCAGTCCAGACAGACGATCCGGTTGAACTCGACGATCATCCGCTCCAGCGGGCCCCGGCGGCATTCCGCGCAGCGGCGCCGCCGGAGCGGTTCGACGACGACGGGCGCGACGAGATCCACGACGGTGTCCTACCCGTGCCGCCCGGCGTGCATCCCTGCCCGCGCCCCTCCGCGTACGCCGGGGCGCGCTCCTCAGCGCACGCTGGGCGCGGCCGCCTCGACGAACCGGGCCAGCGCCGCCTTCGCCACCTCCGAACGGCGCGTGCGGTCGTCGTCGTCCGTCGCCTCGTGCAGGCAGTGCGTCGAGGCGAACGCGTCGTCCGCCAGCGCGCGGGTCCGCGGGTCGTCGCAGATCAGCTGGACCCGGAAGAGCGCCTGCCGGGCGGCGGTGCGCTGCTGGTACGAGGCGTAGCGGGAGCGTTCGGCCTCCGCCGGGCCGGGTTCGAGGTGGGCCCGGAACCAGCGGTCGTTCTGGTGCTGCCGGTAGTCGACGACCGCGCCCGCGAACGCGCTGTACGCGGCGATCCGTTCCTGGCGCAGCTGCTCGCTTCGGGCGAGCGCGGCACCCCGGTCGGCGGCCCGGCCCTGGAACCAGTGGGTGACGGCGGCACCCAGCAGGGTGCCGAGGACGGCTATGAGTGCCGCGTCCATGACGGCCCCCTCCTTGGTCGGATCCGTGAACGGAACGGCCCCTAGAAACCGCCCTGCTGCCGGAGGGGCCGTCGGATCATCGCAGGCGGCCCCGTGCGGCCGCGCCGCTACTGGCGGTACCCGCCGAGGAAGCGGCCGATGCGGCTGATCGCGGCGTCCAGGTCGTCCGCGTGCGGCAGGGTGAGGATGCGGAAGTGGTCCGGGCGCGGCCAGTTGAAGCCGGTGCCCTGCACGACCTGGATCTTCTCCCGCAGCAGCAGGTCGAGGACGAACTTCTCGTCGTCGTGGATCCGGTGGACCGCCGGGTCGAGGCGCGGGAAGGCGTAGAGCGCGCCCTTCGGCTTGACGCAGGAGACGCCGGGGATCTCGTTGAGCTTCTCCCAGGCGCGGTCGCGCTGTTCGTACAGCCGGCCGCCCGGCGCGGTCAGCTCGTCGATGGACTGCCGGCCGCCGAGCGCGGCCTGGATGGCGTACTGGGCGGGCGCGTTGGGGCACAGTCGCATGGAGGCCAGCATGGTCAGGCCCTCCAGGTAGTTCCGGGCGTGCTCGCGGGGGCCGGTGACGACCAGCCAGCCGGAGCGGAAGCCGGCCACCCGGTAGGTCTTGGACAGACCGCCGAAGGTGAGGACGACGAGGTCGGGGGCGAGGGAGGCGAGCGGGTGGTGCACGGCGTCGTCGTACACGATCCGGTCGTAGATCTCGTCGGCGAGGACCATCAGGTGGTGGCGGCGGGCGAGGTCGAGGATGCCTTCCAGGACCTCCTTCGGATACACCGCGCCCGTGGGGTTGTTGGGGTTGATGACGACGATGGCCCGGGTCCGGTCGGTGATCTTCGACGCCATGTCGTCGAGGTCGGGGTACCAGTCGGAGGACTCGTCGCACAGGTAGTGCACGGCCTTGCCGCCCGCCAGCGTCGTGACGGCCGTCCACAGCGGGAAGTCGGGGGCCGGGATGAGGACTTCGTCGCCGTCCTCCAGAAGGGCCTGGACGGCCATCGAGACGAGTTCGGAGACGCCGTTGCCGAGGTAGACGTCGTCGAGGCGGATGTTCGCGAGGCCCATCGACTCGTAGCGCTGGGCCACGGCGCGGCGGGCGGACAGGATGCCGCGGGAGTCGGTGTAGCCGTGTGCCTTGGGGAGCATCCGGATCATGTCCTGGACGATCTCCTCGGGCGCCTCGAAGCCGAAGAGCGCGGGGTTGCCGGTGTTGAGCCGCAGCACGCTGTGGCCCGCCTCCTCCAGGGCGTCCGCGTGTTCGATCACCGGGCCGCGGATCTCGTAGCAGACCTCGCTCAGCTTGCTCGACTGCCGGAACTCCATGTGCCGACCTCCCCAGAAGTGTTGATGCTTGGTTTTACCAAGTCAGCGCTTGGGAAGTCCAACAACACGTCTACACTGCGTCGCATGCCACGCCGCCGAAGCTATGACCAGTACTGCGCCGCAGCCCGCGCCCTCGACGCCGTCGGCGACCGGTGGACGCTGCTGATCGTCCGTGAACTCCTCGCCGGGCCGCGCCGCTACACCGACCTGCACGCCGATCTCCCCGGCGTCAGCACCGACATGCTCGCCGGACGGCTCAAGGACCTGGAGGGCGGCGCGCTCGTGACCCGTCGCCGGCTGCCGCCGCCCGCCTTCGCCGTCGTGTACGAGCTGACCGAGCGCGGCCGCGCGCTGCTGCCCGTGCTGCGCGCCCTCGCCGCCTGGGGCGCGCCCGACCTCGACGCGCCGCGCCCGACCGACGCCGTCCGCGCGCACTGGTTCGCGATCCCGCTGCTCGGCGTCCTGGAGGGGCTGGGCGCGAAGGTGGTCCAGGTGACCCTGGACGAAGGCGAGTTCCACGCGCGCGTACGGGACGGCGGGGTGACGGAGTACGGGGACGGGCCGGCCGCCGACGCCGAGGTGTGGCTGCGGACGGACACGGCCACCTGCCGGGCGCTCGCCGCCGGTGAACTGACCCTGACGGAGGCGGTCGAGTCGGGCCGCGCCACCCTTCAGGAGCCGGCCCGGACCAACTGATCGAACATCCGTCCCGTGTATCCCTCTTCCGGGTAGCGTGACCGCTCCGACGGTCGCGAACCGGACGGCCGCGCAGACGAGTTCGGAGGAGAACGATGGGTCTCGGCACGGGCACGACGGGCACGGGCGGCACGCGGGTCGGAGCGCGCGGGGCGCGGCTGCGCAAGGCGCTCGTCGTGGCGGGCGCCGTCGCCGCGGTGGCGGTCGTCCCGTCCGCGGCGATCGCCACCCCCGGCAGCGGGGTCGGTGCCACGGAACTCGCCCAGGGCACCTCGCACGGCACCCTGCCGGTCAAGCCGCCGAAGGGCGACACCGACGTCGTCTTCCGCACCATCACCGTCGCCCCCGGCGGCACCACCGGCTGGCACCACCACGACGGTCAGCTGATCGCCGTCGTCCGGTCCGGCACCCTCACCCGGACCCTGGCCGACTGCTCGGTGGAGGTGTCCAAGGCGGGCGACTCCTTCATCGAGCCCGCCGGCGCGAACAAGGTCCACACCGGGCGCAATCTCGGCACCGAACCCGTCGTGCTCTATGTGACCTATCTGCTGCCCAAGGGCGCGCCGATGTCGGTGGACGAGCCCGCGCCCGCCTGCGCGCCGGCGGGGAAGGCCGGCTGACCCTCGCTGCCCACCCGAGCGCCGGACTGGGCGGCGGACTGGGAGGCCAGGGCGGCGGCGAGCCGGTCCCTGGCCTCCGTCTGCGCCGCGATCCGGGCGTCGAGCACCGCGAGGCGTTCGCGGGCGATGGCCAGCCCCTGCGCGGAGGGTGCGCGGGCGGGCATATGCCCGTCCAGGCAGGACGCGAAGGCCGTGACGTCCTCCAGCGTCAGCCCCACACCCAGCAGATACCGGATGTTGGAGACGCGGACCACCGCGCCCTCCTCGTAGACCCGGTAGCCGTTCGCCGCCCGCGCCGACGCGATCAGCCCCGCCTGCTCGTAATGGCGCAGCGCCCGTGTCGTCGTCCCCGTCCGGCGGGCCAGTTCACCGATGCGCAAGGACCCCACCTCCCCGCGCCTTCCTACCACCTCGGCAGGCCCGCCTACCTGCCGTCTCAGGCGACCAGGGCGCCGCCGTCGACCGGCAGCACCACGCCCGTGACGAACTCCGCGTCCGGCGAGGCCAGCACGGTGATCGCCCAGGCCACCTCCTCCGGACGGCCGATCCGCCGTAGCGGTGTGTGCGCGAGCTGCCATCCGCGTACCGCCTCCCGCTGTTCGGGCGTCAGCCCCCTGTGCACGCCGATCGGGGTGTCCACCGCCCCGGGCGCCACCGCCACCACCCGCACCCCGCGCGGCGCGAACTCCACGGCCCAGCAGCGGGTCAGCGTCTCCACGGCGGCCTTCGTCGCCGGATACACCGACGAGTTCGGCCAGCCGCGCTGCCCGACGGCCGTCGAGACGTTGACGACCGTGCCGCCGGCGGACGTCAGGGCCTCCAGCGCGGCCTGGGTGAGCAGCACCGGGGCGACGACGTTGGTCGCGAGGAGCGCGTCCACGGTCTGCCGGGTCATCGACTCCAGGGGGCCGCCGTCCGCGATGCCGGCGTTGTTGACCAGGACGTCGAGCCGTCCGTACGTGTCCACGACCTCGCGCACGATCCGCTCGGGCCCGCCCGGCGCGGTGAGGTCGGCGGCCAGGGGACGGATCCCCGGGAAGCCGGTCGCCGTCTCCTGGAGCGGTCCGGGCCGGCGGCCCACGGCGACGACGGTCGCCCCCTGCCGGGCGAAGGCCCGCGCCGTGGCCCGGCCGATGCCGGTGCCGGCTCCGGTGACCACCACGACCCGGTCGGTCCGGCGGCCGGTGTCGGTGTCGGTGTTCTGTCGCTGTGTGTCCGTGTCCGTGTGCGTGTCCGTGTTCATGCGCCGATCCTGGAACCCTGCCGCCAGCGACAAGGTCAATCCCGGGGGCCGTGCGGCAGGATGGGCGGATGAACGGCAGGGGACGGACGCGCGTGGAAGCGATCACCTGGGAGCGGCTGACCGGCGCGGTCGTCCGCCGTCTCGACCGGACCGCGCCCGGGGACGGCAGCGACTGGCTCAAGGTCGGCGTCGACGGGCCGCCGGCCGCCCCGGGCGCGGAGTTCGCCGACCGGATCGCCGAGGAGCTGCGGCTGCGCGGGCGTTCCGTGCTCGTCGTCGCCACCGACGGCTTCCTGCGGCCGGCGTCGCTGCGCTTCGAGTACGGGAAGCGGGATCCGGACGCGTACTACACCGACTGGGTCGACACCGGCGCGCTGTGGCGGGAGGTGTTCGGCCCGCTGGAGCCGGGCGGCTCCGGCCGGGTGCTGCCCGACCTGTGGGACCCGGCGACCGACCGGGCCACCCGCAGCCCCGCCGTCCCGCTGGCGCCGGGCGGGGTCCTCGTCGTCCACGGCCCGTTCCTGCTCGGGCACTGGTTCCCGTTCGACCTGAAGGTCCATCTGAGCCTGTCGCCGGGCGCGCTCGCCCGCCGTACCGAGCAGCAGTGGACGCTGCCCGCCTTCGCGCGGTACGAGCAGGAGGTCGGCCCCGCGGACGTCGCCGACGCCGTCGTACGCGCCGACGACCCGCGCCGGCCGGCCTGGACCGGCTTCCGGGACGCCTGAGCGGGACGGGTGACCCGCCAGGGGGTACGGGGTGAGGGGAGCCGCCCGGGAGCGGTGCCCCTCACCCCGTACGGTCAGATGTGCACCTGGCTGCCGGGCACGCCCACGCCCGTGGCGATCGTGCCGAGCGTCGACCAGCCGCCGCTGAGCGCCGCCCCGTCGTTGAGCCACGCCTGGACCGAGCCGTCGGCCGCGATCGTCAGATAGTCGGCCCGGCGGTCGCCGTTGGCCTCGGCGAACAGGACCGTCGTGCCGGGCGTGCCCAGAGCGGGGGCGTACGCGCCGAGCGCGGTCCACTTGCCGAGTCCCTTGTTGGCCCAGGCCTTCACCGAGCCGTCGGCGGCGACGGTCAGGTAGTCGGCCCGTCCGTCGGCGTCGAGGTCGGCGAACCGCACCGAGGCACCGGGCGCGCCCGTCCCGGTGGCGATCTGCCCGGCGGGGGTCCAGCCGCCGCGGCCGTCGCCGCCCTGGTTGAGCCACGCCTTCACCGAGCCGTCGGCGGCGACGGTCAGATAGTCCGCCCGTCCGTCGGCGTCGAGGTCGGCGAGCCGGACCTGGTCGCCCGGGGCGCCCGTGCCGGTGGCGTAGACCCCGAGCGAGGTCCAGCCCGCCCCGGTGCCGTTGTTGAGCCAGGCCTTCACCGAGCCGTCGGCGGCGACGGTGACGTAGTCGGCCCGCCCGTCGGCGTCGAGGTCCGCGAAGCGCACCTGGTCGCCCGGGGCGCCCGTGCCCGCGATGATCTGGCCGAGGGAGGTCCACTTCCCGGCGGTGCCGGTGCCGAGCCAGGCCCGTACCGAACCGTCGGCGGCCACCACCAGGTAGTCGTCCTTGCGGTCCGCGTTGATGTCCGCGAACCGGACCTGCGCGGCCGGCGCTCCGGCGCCCGTCGCGAAGGTCCCGACGGAGGTCCAGCCGTTGCCGCCGACCCCGCCGCCGTCCCCGCCCTTGTTGAGCCACGCCCGGACGGCGCCGCTCGCGTCCACCACGAGGTAGTCGGCGCGCCGGTCGGCGTCGAGGTCGGCGAACCGCACCGAGGAGCCGGGCGCGCCCGCGCCGGCGGCGATCTGCCCGGTCTGGTTCCAGCCGGCGATGCCGGTGCCGCCCTTGTTGAGCCAGGCCTTCACGGCGCCGTTCGCGTCGACGGACAGATAGTCGGCGTATCCATCGGCGTTGACGTCGGCGAGGCGCACCTGGTCGGCGGGGACACCGACCCCGGCGGCGATCTGTCCGGCCTCGGTCCAGCCCTCGGTCCCCGTACCGCCCTTGTTGAGCCAGGCCCGGACCGCGCCGTTCGCGTCGACGACCACGTAGTCCGCGTACCGGTCCCCGTTGATGTCGGCGAACCGCACCTGACCGCCCGCCAGGGTCACCCCGGTGGCGATCTGTCCGGCCTCGGTCCAGCCGGCGAGGCCGGTGCCGCCCTTGTTGAGCCACGCGCGTACGGCGCTGTTCGGGTCGACGACCAGATAGTCGGCGTATCCATCCGCGTTGATGTCGGCGAACCGCACCTGACCGCCGGCCAGCGGCACGCCGGAGGCGACCTGACCCGCTTCGGTCCAGCCGCCGTGGCCGTCGCCGCCCTTGTTCAGCCACGCCCGTACGGCGCCCGCGGCGTCCACGGTGAGGTAGTCGGCGCGGCCGTCCGCGTTCAGGTCGACCTGGTAGTCGCCCAGGCCGGCCCGCGGCGGGGCGGGCCGGACCGTCACCTGCGGGCTGATCCAGCCGTTGCGGGCCACCTGCGCGATGCCCTCGGCGAAGACCCCGGCCATCTTCACGTAGCCGCCGTCATTGGGGTGCAGCCGGTCGTTCAGATCGGCGGTGGTCAGCGCCCCCATGCTCACCTGGGCGACCTTGTGGCCCTGCGCCTGCCGGGCCGCGACGATGCCCGGGATCCGCGCGTTGTACGCGTCGATCCGGGCCTGTACCTCCGGCGAGGCCGACGGGACGAGGGAGGCGACGACGATCGTGGTCTGCGGCGACGCGGCGATCATCTGGTCGATGAGGGCGGCGAGCCGTGCCGGAGCGGTGGCGACCTGGTTGTCGCGGTCCATGTCGTTCGTGCCGATGTGCAGCAGCACCACGTTCGGTTTCGCCGCCTCCATCCAGGCGTCGATGTTCGCGGCGATGCCGTCGATCAGCCAGCCCGAGTGGCCCTCGTGATCGGTGTCCGGCAGGACGCCGTGCTTCTGCGAGCCGACGAAGTCGAGCGTGTCCGCGCGGGGGACGAGCTGCGGCCACAGGGCGGCGCGGTAGCTGGAGCGGGTGCTGCTTCCGGCGCCCTCGGTGATGGAGTCGCCGAGCGGCATCACCGTCAGGTTCGGCACATGCCAGTTCTCGCTCTGGGTGTCCGGCGTGCCGCCGAAGCCGGGGGTGTCGCTGTGGTCCACGTACTGGTTGAGCGCGTCGACCGCGCTCTTCGGATCGCCCGCGGTGGTGGCGTCGACCGCGACGAAGTTCGGCTTCTTGCGGGCGGCGGGGGCGCAGAAGCGCTGCGCGCGGTTGAGGATCTTGGCGTTGTCGTTGCCGGGCGTCACGCCGATCGGGGCGCTACGGAAGTGGTTCATGACGAACAGCCGGCGGAACCCGGGCTCCTCACGGGACAGCGGCACCTCGCTCCAGCGGGTCTCGCACGTCCAGTCGGAGTTACCGGTCGGGGCCCCCATCGACCAGTAGTTCTCGGCCGTCCAGTCCCGCTGGTAGCCGATCCCCAGGTCCTTCTTGTCTCCCCGGTCGGACAGCAGGAGCAGCCGCTTGTTCTTGGCGACCAGCTCGGACAGCTTGGGCCAGCCCTTCGTCGCGACGTTCCAGTCGGCGGACGACGGGTCGAACACCATGCCGCTGAGCTGGCCGTTCGGCCCGAGGTCGTCACCGATCTCGGCGGCCATCTCGGCGGCCGACGTGTAGTCCTCGAAGAAGACGGTGACGACCTCCCGCTTGTTCTCCTCGGCCTTGAGGAACGTGGCGATGGTGGTGAAGACGTCCGACAGCGGCTGGGCCGTCGGCACGCACAGATCCACGATCTGGTCGGGCGGATGGCACACCCGGACCCGGCCGTTGCGCTGGTACGTGTCCAGCATCAGCCCGCGGACGCCCTGCCTCAGCTGCGCGGAGATGGGCAGCAGCTGGTTCTGGGTCGGGAACAGAGGGGCGTTCATGTCGACGTTGTTGTTGAACGCGTTGTGCGCGGTCAGGAACGTCATCTGGTCGAACGTCGGGTCGGCGGGCATCGGCCGGCGGGCGGCCTCCACCGGGGAGACGTACCAGAGCTGCCGCTCGCCGTCGCTCCGCGTCGTCGGGAACGTCACGTCACTGCTGACCGAACGGTCCTGCGGCGTCTCGAGGAACTCCTGGTAGCCGGACGGACGGATCCGGTACCGCTCGCCCTTCACCTTCTCGAACACCCAGTCCGTGCCGGACCCGGCGCAGTCCCGGAAGGCGAGGCGGGCCGCGCCCTCGGAGTTCGCGTCCCGGCCCATGCAGCGGTCGTTCTTGGTGCGGCTCTTCACCTTGTACGTGCCGTCGCCGGCCGGGGACGGCTGGAGGTACCACCACTGGTCCGACTCGTCGCCCTTGGGCGGCGCGGTCCGGAAGAGGAGTTCGCTGCCGGATATCTGCTGACCGGCGCCTCCCTTGCCGTCGTTGTCGTCGCCGACGCTCTGGATCACCACGGTCGTGTCCGTGGGCGGCCCGTCGGGGGCGATCGCGGCCAGCGCGGGCGCGGGGGCGACCGCGGCCGTCACCCCACCGGCGAGCAGCGCGCCGGCCAGGGACAGGGCGGTGGCCCGGACGGCCGCGCGCAGACGGGGACGGCGGGCGCGCTCCGCGCCCGCGGGTCTCGTCAGGGGAACGGCGGGAGGCGAGGCGTGCGCCTCGCCTGGTATATGCCGGATGGGTCGCATGGAGGGGAGCCCTTCGTGGGAGGGAGAGGTCCGCGCCGTCCGGCACGGACGGCGCTCAGTCTCGTGAACCCTGCTGCCGTTTCACTCATGCTTCGTTAACGGTGCGCGGCGCCGGAATTCCGGGCGGCGTGGTCTCTCAGGGCCGGCCGCCCACCCGCGTCACCGCCGTCGCACCCGCCCGGCAGCCCGCCGCCACCGCGTCGGCCGGGGCCGCGCCCGCCAGCCGGGCGGCCAGGAACGCGCCAGTGAAGGCGTCGCCCGCGCCCGTGGAGTCCACCGGACGCGCCGCCGGCGCCGGCAGCCGGGCCGTCACCCGCCCTTTCGCCGCGAGCACCGCGCCGCCGGCCCCCAGGGTCACCGCGACCAGCGGAACGCGCCGGCTGAGCGCCGCGGCCGCCTCGCCCGGATCCGTACGTCCCGTCAGCAGCCGGGCCTCGTCCGCGTTGGGCAGCAGGCACTCCGCGCCGGCCACCGCCGCCAGGAACGGTTCGGCGCCCAGTCCGGCGAGGAACCCCGCCGAGGCCGGGTCCACGCTCACCGGCACTCCCGCCGCCCGCGCGTCCCGCAGCACCCGTCCCGCCGTCGCCCGGCTCACGTCGGCGAAGAACAGATAACCCGACAGATGGACGCGGGCGACCCCGGCGAGCAGCTCCGCCGACCAGTCCTCCGGCGCCAGCCGCAGCGCCGCCCCGCTGTCCGTCAGAAAGGTGCGTTCCGCGTCCGCGCCCACCAGCGCGATCACCGACGCCGTCGGCGCCTCCGGATCGTGGACGAGCAGCGGCCGTACGCCCGCCTCGCGCAGCGCCCGGTCGTGCCAGTCCGCCGCGTCCGTGCCCACCCGGGCGAGCAGCCGTACGTCCGGACAGCCCGAACACGCCGCCCAGCACGCCACGTTCGCGCCCGCGCCGCCGGGCAGCGTGCGGATGGCCGCCGCCGTGTCCGTCGCGGGCGCGAGCGGCGTGCGGTGCCGGGCGACGACGTCCGTGACGACGTCCCCGACGACCAGGAGCGCGCCGGACCCGGTCACCGCGCGGCGCGGCCGGCGCGGTCCGCCGCCGCGATCCGGGCCGCGAGCGAGACGTTGCCGCGGACCGCGGCCAGATTCGCCTCCAGGGACGCCCCCTCGGTGTGCGTCGTCAGGAACTCCAGCAGGAAAGGCGTCACCGCCTGCCCCGCCACTCCCTTCTCCCGCGCCGCCGCGAGACCCTGTTCGAGGACCCGGTCGTGCAGCGCCGGATCGAGCTGCCGGCCGGCCGGCACCGGATTCCCGACGACGAGGGCCGCGCGGGGCCCGCCCAGTGCGTCCCGCGCCCGCATCACCCGCGCCACCTCCTCGGGGGAGCGGACCGTCCAGTCGACCGGCTCGCCCGAGGACGACAGATAGAAGCCGGGGAAGCGGTCCGTGCCGTAGCCGACGACGGTCACCCCCAGGGTCTCCAGACGCTGGAGCGTCGCGGGCACGTCGAGGATCGACTTCACCCCCGCGCACACCACCGTGATCCCGACCTGGGCCAGCAGCCGCAGGTCCGCCGACTCGTCCTGGGTGACCGTCCACTCCCGGTGCACCCCGCCGAGCCCGCCGGTCGCGAAGACCCGCAGGCCGGCCGCGTCGGCCAGCCAGGCCGTGGCCGAGACGGTCGTCGCGCCCGTCGCCCCGGCCGCCAGCGCCGGGGCCAGGTCGCGGTGGCCGAGCTTGCGCACCGACGGGTCCTCGGCGATCCGGGTCAGGCCCGTGTCGTCCAGGCCGATCCGGGCGGTGCCGTCGAGCACCGCGATCGTGGCCGGCACGGCGCCGCCGGCCCGTACCCGCTCCTCCAGCTCACGGGCCACGGTCAGGTTGCGCGGGCGCGGCAGACCGTGAGCGATGATCGTCGACTCGAGCGCGACGACAGGACGCCCCTCGTGCAGCGCCTCCCGTACCTCTTCGGACACATGTGTGGACATGCGGGAAATCTGACGCGGCCGCGCGGCCCGCAAACCTCGGTGGCGGACATCAGCCACAGCCCGGCAGCCGGGGCAGCCGGTTCGCGTCCACCACTTGGATCACGGCCCGCGCACCCGTCTCTTTGGCATCACCGAGGCTGTACGCGCGCGCGAGCCCGCTGCCGGAGGCCGCCGCGTACCCGTACGCGGGCGTGAGCACGGTGTACGCGTCCGCGTCGAGGTCCAGCGCGTACGAGGTCTGCGGGGTGCGCCAGGTGACGAGCCGTCCGGCGATCCTGAGCTGGTCCATCCCGTCGGCGGCGGGGGATCCGGCCACCACGGCCACCGGCCGCGCCTCGCCCGTACGCCACACCATCAGCCGCGGGTCGGCCTCGCCCGCCACCCACGCCCAGGTGGTGCCGTCGGAGACCAGGCCGCGTACGTCGCGCAGCGCGGCGATCGGCGCGGGCAGCTTCGCCGGGCGCCCGTCGGCCAGCGAGACCGCCGCGAGCCGGGTCCCGCCGCCCGCGGACTCGCGCCACACCAGCAGACCGCCCGCCGCGAACGGCGTGTCGACCACACCCGTGTGCCACGCGCGCGTGGGTCCGCCCCCGGCCGGCGCGGCGAGGACGCCGGCCTTCCCGGCGCCGGTGCCCTGCGCCCACACCACCGTCCCGTCCCGGACGACCGGACGGGGCAGCGGCCCCGGCCGCTCGGCGCGGGCCAGCCGCCGGGCCTTCCCGGTGGTCGCGTCCCACACGTACAGACTCCACGGGCTGTCCAGCGTGCGGCCCTCCAGGACCGCGAACGCGGCCCACCGCCGCCCGTCGAAGTCGGCGGCGAGCAACTGGTGTTCGACGGGGTCGGCGAACCGCAGCAGGGTCCGGGGCGTCTTCTCGCCGGCCCGGACGAGGACCGCGCCGCGGCCGTCCGCGCCGGAGAGCTGGAGCGCCGTCCAGCCCGCGCCGACGTCCGCGAGCACCGGCCGCCGCCCGCTCGCGGGCCGGAACTCGCCCGCCGCGAACGCGCCGCGCCACGCCTCCGGGAGCGGCACCTCGCACGCGGCGGCCCGGACGGCCGGAGCCGAGGAGGCACCGCTCGCGGTCGGCGCGTTCGGGGCCGGGGTGCCGGTGGCCGGGGCGGACGCCGACGAGGACGTACGGGCGGGCGCGGGGCCGTCCCCGCCGGGCGCGCACCCGGCGGTGCACCCGAGGAGGACGGCACCCGCGACGAGCAGCCGACGGCGGCCGCGCCTACCAGACGTACCCACGGCCGCCCATGATGGTGGTGAGGGTGTCCGAGGAGATGTGCGCGGACTTCGGCACGGAGCCCGCCCACGAGATGACACTGGTGCTCACCCCGCCGACCGGATCGAGGTAGTCGACCTCCCCGGCCGCCGTGTCCGTGTTGTAGCCGTCGACCGCGACCCAGTGGAAGATCTCGATGTTCGGATGCCCCACGAGATGCGGACCGCCCGGCACCTCCCAGGCGTTGCCCGCGATCGCGTAGTCGTTGTCGGTGTCGTGGGTGATGTGCTGCTTGAAGGCGGTCTTGTCGGCGGCGGTGGGGGTGTACGGGAGGGCGTTGGGTACGTAGCCGGCGCCCGGCAGCCGGCTGTTGAGCGCGTCGGCCACGGGATACCCGGTCGGGCTCGGCACGTTGATGTTGATCCCGTACCAGGCCGTGCCCGAGGTGTTCGTCTTCAGCAGGGTGGCCGCGTCCTGCTGGGAGCGGCCGCCCACCTCGTCATGGGCGGACTGGGCGGCCACCAGCATGGCCGGGCCGCACCAGTACGAGGTCTGCTGCGGCTGCTGGATGCCGCCGGACAGCTTGTAGCCGGCGAGGAGGCCCGCGGTGCGCAGCCCCAGCGCCCTCGCGTACGAGGCCTCGGCCTTCACCTGCTTGGCGGCGGCCTGTTCGCGCTGGGCGGGGGTGAGCCGCTGGGGGCCGAGGGTGTCGTGGGCGGCCTTGTACGCGGCGCCGGGGGCGGCATCGGGCGCGGTGCCAGGCGCGGTGTCGGGTTCCGGGGCGGTATCGGGTTCCGGCGCGGAGACGGAGCGGGGGGAGGCGGCGGGGGATACGGGCACGGCCGAGGCCGTGGCCGTCGCCGCGGTGGCGGTGGTGAGGAGTGCCGCGGCCGTGAGCACGGCGGCGCGGAGCAGGGCGGGGGTGGCCGGCATCGCACTCTCCTGTCCAGGGTGGGGGAGGAGTTGTGGGGGGATTGGCTCTGTCGAGGAGTGTGACGCCGTTCGGTCCGCTTTGTCAGGAGGGTGGGCGGGATTCCGGATGGGTTCACCGGGTTCACCGAACGGGCCGTACGAGCCCGGCGGCTCCCTGGAGCCGGTCCGGCCGCCCCGGAGTGGAGAGTGCGCCTCCGCTTCCGTTTCCGCACCGGGAGCGCGCGGGACGCCCCGGAGCGCGCTCTGCGGAATCCGTGCTCCGTCACCCCGCCCGCCGCCGTCCGTACGGCGTTTCGGCCGGGCCCGCGCCGCCGGCGGCCGCCACGGAATCCGTCGCCGTCGGAGCCGCGGTGAAGTCCCCGGGCGGGAAGGGAGACGGAAGGCTCTCCTCCGGGCCGACCCGGCGCCGGAACGGGGTGCCGGCCCCGCTACAGTCGCCGCCCATGACCACGCACACGCAGCCGTCCTTCGCCGTCCACATCCCCGACGCCGCACTCGAACCCGAGCCCCTGGACCCGGGCCAGATCGTCTCCGGCACCCCCGAGGTGACCGGCAAGGTCCTGTGGGAGTCGGCCGACGGCACGCAGATCCGCGGCATCTGGCAGATCACCCCGGGCGTGGTCACCGACACCGAGGCGAACGAACTCTTCGTCGTCGTCAGCGGCCGGGCCACCGTCGAGATCGAGGGCGGCGACACCCTGGAGATCGGCCCGGGCGACGCCTGCGTGCTCCGCGAGGGCGACCGCACCACCTGGACCGTGCACGAGACCCTGCGCAAGGCGTATCACATCAGCCTCTGAGGACGGCCGCCCTGGGCCCGCGCCGGGCCCAAGGCCCGTGCTCAGGCGCGGCGGGTCGCCGCCCGGACCGCGAGGAACGCCATCGGCAGCAGCAGACACGCGCCGACCACGTTGAGCCAGCCGTAACCCGCCTGGGAGACGATCAGGCCGGCGGACAGCCCGCCGACCCCCGCCGCGGCGTTCATGATGAAGTCGGAGAGCCCCTGGACGGCCGCGCGGGCCGCCTGCGGGACGGAGTCCGTGAGCAGCGCGGAGCCCGAGACGAGTCCGGCCGACCAGCCGAGGCCCAGCACGAACAGGCCGAGCGCGGTCTGTCCGTGGCTCGGTCCCGCCGTTCCGGCGAGCAGGGCGGCGACGGCGAGCAGCGCCACCGCGAGGCCGATCACCGAGAGCCGGCCGAGCCGGTCCGACAGCCAGCCCATGACCGGCGAGAAGGCGTACATGCCGGCGATGTGACCGCTGATCACCAGGCCGATCAGCCGGATGTCCGCCCCGTGGTGGCTGAGCGCGACCGGTGTCATCGACATGATCGACACCATCGCCGTGTGCGAGATCGCCACGGTCACCAGGGCGAGCCGGGCCCGCGAGGACTCCCGTACGGCCCGCAGACCGGCCTTCAGGGAACGGCCGTCGGCCGCCGCGGCCTCCTCCGGACCGGCCAGCGCGCGAGCGGTCAGCAGCGGGTCGGGCCGCAGCAGCAGCGCCACCATCGCGGCGGAGACGATGAACACCCCCGACGCCCAGACGAAGGGCCCGGCGGCCACCGGGATGCCGAGGCCCGCCACGCTCTCGCCGGCCGGGGCGGCGACGTTCGGGCCGAGGACGGCGCCGATGGTGGTGGCCCACACCACGGTCGAGATGGCCCGGGCCCGCCGGTCGGGCTCGGCGAGGTCGGCCGCCGCGAACCGGGCCGCGAGGTTGGCCGAGGAGCCGGCCCCGAAGCCGACGAGGCCGAGCAGGAGCACCGGGAAGCTGCCGATCGCCGCGCCGAGGACCGCGACCCCCGCGCCGACGGCGCCGACCAGGTAGGCGAGGACCAGTCCGGCCCGCCGTCCGCGCCGGGCCATCAGCGCGGCGAGCGGCATCGCGAGCAGGGCGGGCCCGACCACCGACGCCGTCGACGCGAGACCCGCCAGGGCCTCCGTACCGCTGACCTCCTTGGCGAGGACGGCGGCCAGGGCGACGCCGATGGCGATGCCGAGTCCGCCGAGGATCTGGGTGGCGATGAGCACGGCCTGGATCCGGCGCCGCAGCGCCGGGAGCCGGTCGGGAGAGACGGCGGGGGAGCCGGAGGATCCGGGGGAGGAGCCGGATATCTCGTCCGCCGCGAGTTTGTCAGGGGCACTGGGGGTGTCGGTCACTTACGCAGTGTGCCAGCCCGCCCCTGACGAGGGAACGTCCGATAGCCGGAACCCCGCGCACTCTGTCAGAACAGGAGCCTCCCCTTCGTGAGGGAGGCCCGGCGCGGAGAGGTCCGGCGCGGCCGGGCCCGGATCAGAACAACGGCTCCGGCAGCACACCCTCCAGGGCCAGCAGCCGCCGCTTGGTCTCCAGACCGCCGCCGAATCCCCCGATCCCGCCGTCCCGCTCCACCACCCGGTGACACGGCACCACGACCGGCAGCGGATTGGCCCCCATCGCCGCGCCGACCGCCTGCGCCGCCGCCGGCTCCCCGACCCGCCGGGCGAGGTCTCCGTACCCGACCACCGTCCCGTAGGGGACGCCGTCGGCCAGCTCGCGCAGAACCCGGCGGTTGAATCCGGTCACCAGCGACCAGTCCAACGTGACGTCGAAGCTTTTGAGACTCCCGTCGAAATAGGCCCTGAGCTGCCGGATCGGCTCGGCGAGCCACCCCGACGCGTCCTCCACCGGCTCTTCGCCGAACGCCGCCCCCAGCCGCTCCAGGGCTCTGTCCCGCACCGGCCCCTCGGCGTGGAACGCCACGCACACCAGCCCCCGGTCCGTCGCGGCGAGCAGCAGAGGCCCGATGCCACTCGGCACCACCGACCACTCCACCCGGCCCGCCGCACCGTCCGCTCCCGGCTTCTCACGCTTCATGCCGATCACGGTACGACCCTCCACCGACAGCGGGTGGATCTTTACTCGGACTCCATGGCCGGATGTCCTCGCCGAGCGCCATAATTCGCTGGCAGTACTCAGCGGTACCGACTGTTTTCGGACGACGTGGCACCAGGGGTGGAGGACACACGCTCATGCAGGGCACGGTCGACGGATTCAGCTACGGCCTCGTCACGCCGGTGGCGGCCTTTCTCATGGCCTGCCTCGGCGGCGCGCTCGGACTGCGCTGCACCACCAGATCCCTCCGCCACCGCGACACCTTCAAGGCCGGCTGGCTGACGCTCGGCGCCACCTCCATCGGCACCGGCATCTGGACCATGCACTTCATCGCCATGATGGGCTTCTCCGTCCGGCAGGCCCCGATCACCTACGACCGGCCCCTCACCTTCGCCAGCCTCGGCGTCGCCGTCGTCATGGTCGGCATCGGCATCTTCATCGTCGGCTACCGCGGCGCCACCGCGCTCCCCCTGGTGACCGGCGGCACCGTCACCGGCCTCGGCGTCGCCACCATGCACTACCTGGGCATGGCCGGAATGCGGCTGCACGGAACGATCGGATACGACACCCTCACCGTCGCGCTCTCCGTCGTCATCGCCGTCGTGGCCTCCACCGTCGCCCTGTGGGCCGCCGTCTCCGTCCGCGGCTTCCTGCCCAGCCTCGGCGCCAGCATGGTCATGGGGCTCGCCGTCAGCGGTATGCACTACACCGCCATGGGCGCCGTCCACGTGGAACTGGCCCAACTCCCCGGGATGCCCGCCACCGGCACCGGCGACAGCCCCACCACGCTGCTGCTGCCCCTGCTGATCGGCCCGGGAGTGTTCCTGCTGCTCGCCGCCGTCGTCGTGATGTTCGACCCGCTGCTCGTGCTCGGCGAGCCCGACTGGCAGCGGCCCGCCGCCCGCGGCCGCTCCCGGCACCGGGTGGGCGGGGTGCCGGCCCCGCGCCGGGTCCCGGCCTACGGCGAGCCCGCGAACTGGTCCGCCGCCCGCCCCGCCGGCCGCCGCTCCGTGCCCCGCGACGCCTACCGCTCCCAGGACTGGTAGCCCCGCCGTACGGCCGGTCCGGACCCCTCCGGCCACCCCCGCCAGGCCCCTGCGGCCACCCCCGCCGAGGGCGATCGGGCCCCCTCTGTCAGTGCCGGGTCGTACCGTGGTGACATGCGGCCCGTTTCCAAGATCGAACGCTCGGTGGCGCCTTTCGAGGTCGTCAGCCCCTACCAGCCCAACGGCGACCAGCCCGCGGCCATCGCCGAACTCGACCGGCGCATCCGCGCCGGCGAGAAGGACGTCGTGCTGCTCGGCGCCACCGGTACCGGCAAGTCGGCGACCACCGCCTGGATGATCGAGAAGCTCCAGCGCCCCACCCTGGTGATGGCGCCGAACAAGACGCTGGCCGCCCAGCTGGCCAACGAGTTCCGCGAGCTCCTGCCGAACAACGCGGTCGAGTACTTCGTCTCGTACTACGACTACTACCAGCCCGAGGCGTACGTCCCGCAGTCGGACACGTACATCGAGAAGGACTCCTCCATCAACGAGGAGGTCGAGCGGCTGCGCCACTCCGCGACCAACTCGCTGCTGACCCGCCGCGACGTCGTCGTGGTCGCCTCCGTCTCCTGCATCTACGGCCTCGGCACGCCGCAGGAGTACGTGGACCGCATGGTCCCCCTCAAGGTGGGCGAGGAGATCGACCGCGACCAGCTGCTCCGCCGCTTCGTCGACATCCAGTACACGCGCAACGACCTGGCGTTCTCCCGCGGCACCTTCCGGGTCCGCGGCGACACCATCGAGATCTTCCCGGTGTACGAGGAGCTCGCCGTCCGCATCGAGATGTTCGGCGACGAGATCGAGGCCCTCTCCACCCTCCACCCGCTGACCGGCGAGATCATCAGCGAGGACCAGCAGCTGTACGTGTTCCCCGCCAGCCACTACGTCGCGGGCCCCGAGCGCATGGAGCGGGCCGTCAACGACATCGAGACGGAGCTGGAGCAGCGCCTGAAGGAGCTGGAGAAGCAGGGCAAGCTCCTGGAGGCGCAGCGGCTGCGCATGCGCACCACGTACGACATCGAGATGATGCGGCAGATCGGCTCCTGCTCCGGCATCGAGAACTACTCGATGCACTTCGACGGCCGTCTCCCCGGCTCCCCGCCGAACACCCTCCTCGACTACTTCCCCGAGGACTTCCTGCTCGTCATCGACGAGTCGCACGTCACCGTGCCGCAGATCGGCGCCATGTACGAGGGCGACGCCTCCCGCAAGCGCACCCTCGTCGACCACGGCTTCCGGCTGCCGTCCGCGCTCGACAACCGCCCGCTGAAGTGGGAGGAGTTCCAGGAGCGGATCGGCCAGACCGTGTACCTCTCCGCCACCCCCGGCGCCTACGAACTGTCCCGCTCGGACGGCTTCGTCGAGCAGATCATCCGCCCGACCGGCCTCGTCGACCCCGAGGTCGTCGTCAAGCCCACCGAGGGCCAGATCGACGACCTGGTGCACGAGATCCGGCTGCGCACCGAGCGCGACGAGCGCGTCCTGGTCACCACCCTCACCAAGAAGATGTCCGAGGACCTCACCGACTACTTCCTCGAACTGGGCATCCGGGTCCGCTATCTGCACAGCGACGTCGACACCCTGCGCCGTATCGAGCTGCTGCGCGAACTGCGCGCGGGCGAGTACGACGTCCTCGTCGGCATCAACCTGCTGCGCGAGGGCCTCGACCTCCCCGAGGTGTCGCTGGTCGCCATCCTCGACGCCGACAAGCAGGGCTTCCTGCGCTCCGGCACCTCGCTCATCCAGACCATCGGCCGTGCCGCCCGTAACGTCTCCGGCCAGGTCCACATGTACGCCGACACCATCACCCCGGCGATGGACAAGGCCATCGACGAGACCAACCGGCGCCGCGAGAAGCAGATCGCGTACAACAAGGCCAACGGGATCGACCCGCAGCCGCTGCGCAAGAAGATCAACGACATCGTCGCCACCATCGCGCGCGAGGAGGTCGACACCGAGCAGCTGCTGGGCACCGGCTACCGCAAGGGCAAGGACGGCAAGGGCGCGAAGTCCCCGGTGCCGTCGCTCGCCGCGCACACGCCCAAGGCCGCGGCCAAGGGCGCCAAGGCGGGATCGGCGGTCGACCTGGGCGACCGTCCGGCGACCGAACTGGCCGGGATCATCGAGGAGATGACGGAGCGGATGAAGGCGGCCGCCGCCGAGCTGCAGTTCGAGGTCGCCGCCCGGCTGCGCGACGAGGTCTCCGAACTGAAGAAGGAACTGCGCCAGATGAAGGAGGCCGGGCTCGGCTAGCCGGGCCCTGGCGGGGTCCGCCCCCACGCCGCGGACCGGCCCGCATGTGTTGCAACAACGACACGAAACGGGTCCGGTCCGGGCAGATTGTCAGTGTGGCTGCGTAGGGTTCTGATCACACCGATGAGAGGGGCAGCGCGTGACGGTCAACATGACCAAGGGGCAGGCCATCAGCCTGGAGAAGGAGGACGGGGGCAGCCTGACCTCCGTACGGATGGGCCTGGGCTGGAAGGCGGCGCCCCGCCGCGGCCTGTTCGGCTCGCGTACGCGTGAGATCGACCTGGACGCCTCGGCCGTCCTCTTCGCCGACAAGCAGCCGGTCGACGTGGTCTTCTTCCGCCACCTGGTGAGCGACGACGGCTCCGTCCGCCACACCGGCGACAACCTGGTCGGCGGCGTCGGCCAGGGCGGCGACGACGAGGCCATCCTGGTGGACCTCCAGCGGATCCCGGTCCACATCGACTCGATCGTCTTCACGGTGAACTCCTTCACCGGCCAGACCTTCCAGGAGGTGCAGAACGCGTTCTGCCGCCTGGTCGACGAGACCAACGGCCAGGAGCTGGCCCGCTACACGCTCGACGGCGGCGGCCCGTACACCGCGCAGATCATGGCCAAGGTCCACCGGGCCGGCACCGGCTGGCAGATGACGGCCATCGGCAACCCCGCCAACGGCCGTACCTTCCAGGACCTGATGCCGGCGATCTTCCCGGTTCTGTAACCCGGACGACCGGGCCGCACGGCACCGCCCACCCATACCTGCATAGAGGAGAGACGCACGCGATGACCGCCGAGCTGGTCCGGGGGCAGAACCACCCCCTGCCCCACACCCGCCTGGAGATCCGGGTCTCGGCCGGTCATCCGGTCCTCGCCGCGGCCACCCTCGGCGACGAGCAGGGCCGTGTCGCGGGCCCCGAGGCCGTCGTCCACCCGGGCGCGGCCGCGCTGCCCGGGATCGAGGTGTCCCGGCAGGCCGCCGCGACCCACCGGCTCGCGGTCGACCTGGCGGCGGTACGGGACTCCGTCCACCGCGTCAGCGTCCTGCTCGCCCTGCCCACCGGCGTGGGCGGCCCGGCCCGCTTCGGGGCCACGGCCGTCCCCGTCGTCGGCGTCACCGGCCCCGACGGGGACACCCTCGTCACGTACACGATCGACGGACTCGACCGCGAGTCCGCGCTGATCGCCCTGGAGCTGTACCGCCGGCAGGGCGCCTGGAAGGTCCGGGCCGTCGGCCAGGGGTACGAGGGCGGGCTCGCCGCGCTCCTCGCCGACCAGGGCCTCCCGGGCGCCGGCGAACTGGCCGGCACGGTCCTGGAGGCCGTCGCCCAGGGCGCGGCCCGCTCGGTCGCCGCCCCGCCCCCGCGCGTCCCCGGGACCGGCCGGGACCGCTCCCCGTACACCGCCGCGGCCCCCGCGCCCGCTCCCACGCCGCCGCCCACCCCGGCCGCCCCCGAGCGGCCGGCCGCCTCCACGGGCCGCGTCGACTACACCCATCCGCGCCGCCGCCCGGCCCCCACGCCCACCCCGGCACCCGCACCCGCGCCCACGCCCGCCCCGGATCCCGCCTCCGGCGCGAACCCGGCGCCCGTCGCCGGTGACGCGGCCGGCTGGTCGATGGACGAGCGGCTGTACAACCAGGTGTGGGGCATGTTCGAGGATCTGGCCCGGACCACCGCCGCGTACCGCAGCGCCCGCGCGTTCGCCGACTCCCGGCTCGAACAGGAGCTGGACCGGCTGCTGTCCGACCCGCGGCAGCGGATGGGCGGCGCCGGCGACGCGGCCCGGGCCGCCGCCCGGGCGAAGCACGACGAACTGGTGGCCCGCGCCCAGGAGGCGCTGGACCGCGATCTCACCCAGCTCATCGCCGAGTCCGAGGTGGTCGAGCCCGCGCTGCCGCCCGCGTACGCCCGCTGGGACAGCCCGGTCTGGCAGGCGTACCGGGTGCCGGAGGAGGCCCCGATGGCCGTCCGCCTTGGCGATCTGCATCTGCCCGAGGAGCCCGGACTGTGCGTCCCGTTCCTGGCCCGGCTGCCGCTCGCGCGCGGCCTGTGGGTGGACAGCGGGCGCGGCCACGGTGAGGCGTCGGCGCTCCTGGACGAGGCCGAGCGGCGCCGGCTCGCCCTGGACTGCGCCGTCGCGCACACCGTCCGGCTGCTCGCCGCGCACCCGGCGTACGACCTGCGGGTCCGGGTGATCGACCCGGCCGGCGCGGGCGCCGCCGCCTTCGCCCCGCTCGTCGAGGCGGGCGTCCTGGAGGCGCCGCCGGCGGCCGGGGCGGCCGGGGTCTCGGCGACCCTGGCCCAGCTCACCGAGCGGGTCGACCTGCTGCAGATGGCGTTGCGGGCGGGCGCGGCCGAGGACCTGCCGCCGGGCGTGGACACCGCCGCGCACCTGCTGGTGGTGCACGACTTCCCGCACGGCTTCGACGACCGGGCCGTCACCCAGCTGCGCTACCTCGCCGACGAGGGTCCGGCGGTCGGCACCCAGCTGCTGATGGTCGCGGACCCGGCGGAGGCCGCCGCGTACGGACCGGTGCTCGATCCGCTGTGGCGCTCGCTGTCCCGGCTCACCCCGGTCCCCGACGACCACCTCGCCGACCCGTGGGTGGGGCACGCCTGGACGTACGAGCCCCCGGCCTTCCCGGCGGGGAGCGCGGTCATGCGGCAGGTGCTCGCGCAGGTGGCCGACGCCCGCCGGCGAAGAGGGCTCTGACCTGGGTTTTTGAGGCCGCTTTACCCATCTCTTTACCTTCCTTTGGTCTTTCCTGTACTCTCTTTTTCAGCGGAGGGGAGTACTCCCTGCTTGCGGCGTACCCGTCAATACGGACAGATCAGACATCTGATCCCGGGGCGCCGGCCCGGTTCTCCCGGGTGGAAGAGACCTCCGGCAACGAGCAGGCTCCATGTGAGCCGTACGACGCCGGAGGCGCAGTGGACGTATCCGTGACCCTGTGGGTGCTGACCATTCTTGGTCTGGCCGCCCTGATCTCGGTCGATTTCCTCATCGGGCGCAAGCCCCACGACGTGTCGGTGAAGGAAGCCGGCATCTGGACGGTCGTCTGGATCGTCCTCGCCGCGCTGTTCGGCCTCGGCCTGTTGCTCTTCGGCAGCGGACAGGCCGCCGGAGAGTTCTTCGCGGGCTATGTCACCGAGAAGTCGCTCAGTGTCGACAACCTCTTCGTCTTCGTCCTGATCATGGCGAAGTTCGCGGTGCCGTCCCACCTCCAGCAGCGGGTGCTGCTGGTGGGCGTGCTGATAGCCCTGGTGCTCCGCGCGATCTTCATCGCCGCCGGTGCCGCGGTCCTCGCCAACTTCTCGTGGGTGTTCTACCTCTTCGGGGCGTTCCTGATCTTCACCGCCTGGAAGCTCATCCAGGAGGCGCGCGCCGACGAGGAGGAGGACGAGTTCGAGGAGAACCGTCTCCTCAAGTCCATCGAGAAGCGGTTCGGCGTCGCCGACCGCTACCACGGCACCAAGCTCGTCATCGAGAGCTACGGCAAGCGCGTGCTGACCCCGCTGATGGTGGTCATGCTCGCGATCGGCACCACCGACATCCTGTTCGCCCTCGACTCCATCCCGGCGATCTTCGGCCTCACCCAGGACCCGTACATCGTCTTCACCGCCAACGCCTTCGCCCTCATGGGTCTGCGGCAGCTGTACTTCCTGATCGGCGGCCTGCTCAAGAAGCTGGTCCACCTCAGCTACGGCCTGTCGGTGATCCTCGGCTTCATCGGCGTGAAGCTGGTGTTGCACGCCCTGCACGAGTCCGGGGTGTCGGTGCCCGAGATCTCCATCCCGGTCTCCCTCGCCGTCATCTGCGGCGTCCTGATCGTCACCACGATCACCAGCCTGATCGCCTCGAAGCGGCAGGCGCAGCGCGAGGCCGCCGAGACGGCCGAGACGGCCGGCAAGACGGGCGTCGAGGCCTGACCTCACACGAGGGGCCGGGGGGGGCTGGGCGAGAGCCCAGCCCCCCACCCCCCCCCCCCGTACGCTTAGGGGATAAGGATCAGGAAAAGCCCGCGCCCCCCCCCCCCCCCCCCC